>JAOTWC010000076.1 GCA_029863105.1 Gemmatimonadota bacterium
GGGCGCCGAGGATGCGCTTGTCGAACTGGACGGCGGCGATTCCGTCGCCGGGTCCGGTTCCGTGCCGTTCCGTCTCCAGTCGTGGGGTGAGCATGTGAGCCTGGTTGCCTCGCACCAGGATGAGTGAGGAAGCCTGATCTGCGACCCGTGCGGCCGCGTCCGTGGCCGAGCATGGGCCCATGAGCTGGATATCGAACCAGGCCCCCAATCGCTCCAGCAAGCCAGTATCGACACCCGGCGGCCATGTCGTGAGAGTCCGGTGAGTAGGCTGAATCACCAGTCCCGGGTCCAACTCGCTCACGACGCACACGAGAACTCGTCGTGCCTCGCCGGTGTCCAACTGCCGCGCTGCCTCCAGGGCCGTCTCATACCGATGGTGACCGTCCGCGATCAGCAACGGGCCGCGGCTCACAACATCACACAGGTCCGAGGCCGCGGAGCCGACGACGTGCCAGAGCGCGTGACGGATCCCGTCCGGTGTTCGACCTGACACATCCGGTTCACGCGCCTTCACTTCCGCGCGAAGTGCGTCCAGCAACAACCCGTCGGGATCCCTTCCCGCCATGAACACCGGGGAGAGCTGGGTTCTGGTTGCCAGCGTGAGGGCCAGGCGGTCTTGCTTGGGTCCAGCATGTGTTCTTTCGTGGGGCAACACGTCGCCGGTGTCCAGCGGGACGAGATCCAGGGCCCCAAACACGGCAAGTCGAGCCAGCGGAGAGCCGGCGTACTCATACTCCTGCCGGTACACGTACACGCCCGGTTCGGTGTCCCGGGCCAACACGCCCGCCGCCTGCCAGGCAATCAGGTCCGCCGCCGCCGCTCCGTACCGGGCCGGACCCTCACCCTCCGGCAGCACGACGCGTACGGCGTTAAACGGACTGCGGGACCTGAGATCCGCCGCATGGGCGGAGTCGATCACGTCGTAGGGCGGCGCCAGGACGGCCTCCAGGGGACCCGCCCTGCTCGTGTAGCGAAGAGCTGAAAACGCCGAGAATCGGGGCATGTGAATCGTCTTCGGGTTGGACGTTGCTGCGTGTCGATCTAGGTTCCCCGGAGAGCGGCCGGGTCGAAGGACGCAAGCTCCGGCCGTCCATTCCCGGCGGCAAGAGGGAGAGGCGGCGACTTGGACATATCAGGCTTGTTGATTGACCTCGACGGGACCATCTATCAGGGAAGTCGGTTGATCCCAGGAGCGGTCGAAGCCATCGACTCCCTGCGGGCGAAGCAGGTGCCGATCCTGTTTACGACGAACACGAGCCGGAAATCGCGCCGCGATATCCTCGTCTCCCTGACCGGCCTTGGGTTCACGGCACATGAGGATGAAGTCTTCTCGGCGCCGGTTGCCGCCGCCGAGTGGCTGGCCGGACAGGGCCTCGGGAAAATCCAGCTTCTCGTTCCGGAGTCGACCCACGACGATTTCGGACGCTTTACGATTACCAGTGACGACCCCGAAGCCGTACTCGTGGGTGACCTGGGGTCCGCATTCACGTTCGAACGTTTGAACCAGGCCTTCCGATCCCTGCGGGCCGGCTCTCGACTCGTCGCCATCCATCGCAACCGATTCTGGATTCCCGACACGGGGCCGACGCTCGACGCGGGCCCGTTCGTCGCCGCGTTGGAATACGGAGCCGGGGTTCAGGCGACTCTGGTGGGCAAGCCCTCGCCCGCGTTCTTCCACACGGCGGCGGCTCGCACGGGCGTGGCGCTCGAGAGGCTGGCCGTAGTCGGCGACGACGTCGAGAGTGACGTCAAGGGTGCGCGCGCGGCCGGCCTGATGGCAATCCAGGTGCGCACCGGCAAGTACGACCCAGCCCTCAATGAACGGCTGCCGGTTGAGGAGAAGCCACATCACGTCATCGACTCGATCCGAGATTTGCCTGGACTGTTGAATGACTGACCGACCTCGTCTCAGGCGGCGCACGCCGACGTACCTGGCGCTGATTCTCACCGCGGCAGCTGCGGCCTCCGCGATGGCCCAGGAACCGTCTGCCCCTCGACCGCAGGACGTATTCGGGTTCGATCCGGTGGCGGACGCTCGGCTCGTCACGTGGAATGAAATCCTCGACTACTTCGAAATCCTGGCGGAAGCCAGTCCGAGGGTGAAACTGGACACCATCGGACGCTCGACGCTTGATCGACCTATGATCGCGGTGATCATCAGCAGCGAGTCGAATTTGAGCCGCCTGAACGAATTCCGGGAGATTCAGGCGAAACTGGCGGACCCTCGGCGGATTTCAAACAGGAAGGAGCGCGACCTGCTGGTGTCGGAAGGTCGTCTCGTGGCCCTCGTCACGGCGGGCATCCATCCGACGGAGGTGGGTGGCCCGCTGGCGGCGATGGAGCTGGCCCATCGACTGGCCACATCCCCCGGGCCGGTGGAGACGAAGATTCGACAGGAAGCCATCGTCCTGCTCGTTCCGTCGATGAATCCGGACGGCATCGATCCTGTGAAAGCCTGGCATGAGGAGACGGAGATGTCTCCGTGGGTTGGCGCCGACCCTCCATTTCTGTACCACCACTATGCCGGCCACGACGTCAACCGGGACTGGTACGCGTTCACGCAGAAGGAGACGCGGGCTGTCGTACAGCGCCTGCACCAGGTGTGGCACCCCCAGCTGGACCATGACATCCATCAACAAGAGGCATCTGGCGCGCGGTTCTTCGTGCCGCCGTGGAAAGACCCGGTCGAGCCGAACGTGGACCCGTTGCTGACGGCGGCCGCCACCTCCCTCGGAACCCGCGTGCAATGGTCGATGCTGGACGAGGGCCGCACGGGGATCTCCGTTGCTGCGCGCTACGACGCGTGGTCTCCAGCCAGGGCCTTCGTACATTACCATGCGGGTGTTCGATTCCTCAGCGAAACGGCATCGGCCCGTCTGGCGAGCCCTATCGAGCTGACCCCCGATCAGTTGATTCCGATCCCGGGCCTTGATCCGCGCGTATCCTCCTGGAACCACCCGATTCCGTGGCCCGGGGGGCGCTGGACGCTCGCCGATATCGTTTCGTACATGGAATCCGGCGCGATCGCTACGCTCAGCATCGCGTCCGGCGAGCGTGAAGCCTGGCTGCGAAACTTCGAGCGGGTCGGCCGTCGCGCCGTCGCCGGCTGGCCGTCCTGGCCTCAGGCTTGGATCGTCCCGCCGGGCACGCATACGGGCGCTGCGGATGCGGTTTCCCCCGGAGTCGCGGAGCTGGTGAGAATTCTGCGTACGGCCGGTGTCGAGGTGCGCAGGACGCTCGAGGGGTTTCGATCGCGGGGGATCGTCTACCCCCCGGGAACCTATCTCGTCGACATGCACCAGCCGTATGCGGCCTTTGTTCAGGCGGTGTTGGCACCGCAGGAATACCCTGCGCGGAACGAGTATCCGGAGGGGCCACCGGAGGCTCCGTACGACGTTACGGCGCACAACCTCCCCCTGCTGCTCGGCGTTCGGGCCGTGCCAGTCAATGTCGCCCCGGCCGTGAGTGCGGATCTTGTTACCGAGGATCCGATCCGTCCCCCACGCTTCGTCGAAGGAGTATCGAACAGTCCGGCGGTGATGGTTGGGCTGTACCGTCCGTGGACCGCCTCGATGGACGAGGGTTGGACCCGCTGGCTGTTCGACAACTATTCCATTCCGTACACGTCGATCACGAATGACGATATAGGACGCGGCGATCTCGCCATGGAGTTCACGACGATCGTGCTTCCCTCCATCGATGGCGTCGATTTGCGGGAGGGCAGGTCATTGGCCGACGTGCCCCCGGAGTTCGCTGGCGGACTGGGCGAATCCCACATCGGGCACTTGCGACGGTTCGTGGAGGAAGGCGGCACACTCGTGGCGATGGGCGGGTCGGTAGGGTTCACGATCGAGGCCCTGCAGTTACCCGTTGAAGACTTCCTCGTCGGCCTGTCGCGAAGTGATTTCTACGCGCCCGGTGCGCTGGTGGGCCTCAGCGTGGATACCGCGCTGGCGCTGGGATCCGGCATGCCGGCCTCGACCGCCGCCTGGGTCGAAGGAGGTTCCGCCTTCAGAGCGCTCGCCGATGCCCCGATGACCGTGGTCGCGCGCTATGCCTCGCGTCCCGTTCTGCGGAGCGGCTGGGTCGTGGGAGAGTCCTGGATCGCCGGCCGGCCAGCCCTCGTGCAGGTAAGGCTCGGACGCGGCAGCGTAATCCTGTTCGGGTTCCGTCCCCAGTACCGAGGCCAGTCCCTGGTTACCTACCCCCTGCTGTTCAACGCCCTGAAGCGCAGCCACTGACGGCTCAGGGCAGGAGCTGCGGCCGGGCGTCGGCGGACCCGGCGTTGTCTCCCTGCCGCTTCGGCAACCGGACCCGGGCGACACATCCAGCCGCATCCGGTCGGTTCTTGAGGACGAGGCTCCCGCCGTGTGCTTCGGCGATCTGCCGCCCGAGAGCCAGCCCGATGCCCGATCCAGTCGGCTTGGTCGTGAAGAACGGGACGAACAGGTTCGCCGTCTGTGCCAGTCCGGGTCCGTCGTCCTCGACTTCCAATTCCAGGAAATGCTCCGTTTCCGTCCAGCGGACCCTCACCCCCCCCTGTGTCTCGAGAGCAGCGTCCGTCGCGTTTTCCACGATGTTGATCAGAAGCTGATCCAGCTGGTCGCCGTCGGCGTGAATCGTCAGGTCGGGCCCGTGCTCGATCACGACGTTCAACCGCGCTTCGAGGGCACTGATCCGACGCACCCAGTCAGCGACTCCGAGGTCGCTGAATTCCGGCCGCGGGAGGCGAGCGAGGCGGGCGTACGAGGACATGAAGCGGCCCAGAGCCTCCGACCGACCGCCAATGATCCGCAGGCCGTCGCGCAGGTCGCCCAACGCCTCGGGGCTGTCCACGTCCTGCTCGAGCAGCCGCTCAAGGCTGGCCGCGATCGACTTGATTGGTGTCAGGGAGTTGTTGATTTCATGGCTGAGCACTCGGATCAGCCTCTGCCAGGCTACCCTTTCCTCCTCCCGCAGCACCTGGCTGAGGTCCGCGAGGACCACGAGCCTGTGCGGTCGACCCTCCCAGCGGAACGACCGCCGCCGGAGCTCCCACCGGCCGAAGCCTTCGGCGATAGCGAAGTCCATGACGCGGGGCGTCTCTCCCGACAGACACACCTCCAGTCCCAGGTCTTCCGCGCTTCGGCCGAGCAGTTCGGCCTCCGGCCGCCCCAGGAGGCTCTCCCCGGCGCGGTTGAGGAGCCGCAGCCGATTCTGTTCGTCGAACGAGAACAACGCCACGTCGATCACGGACAGGACGCGCGTCAGAAGATTCGATGCCTCGAGAGCATCGAGACGCTGGTCGTGAAACGTCTGTGCGAGTTCATTGACTTCGTGAAGGATCAACCCGAGCGCGTCTTCCCTACCGAGCGCACGGGTGCGGAGCGAATAGTCGCCCTCCCGCAACGCTTCGAGCATGTTGGACACAGCGTGCAAGGGACGAATCAGCCGCTCCCGAAGCATGACCACGAGGCTGACCCACACCAGGGCCACCAGGACGCTGAGCGTCCACTGGGTGCGTGCGGCGAACTCCCCCGTCCACAGGAGGGCCAGAGCGACCAGGATGGCGGGCAGCCCCGACGCGAGCGCCAGGCCCGGAATCAGTCGCTGGTAGCTCAGGCTGCGGCGCAGCCGGCTCGACACTGGATGCCGCCTCATACGGTCCCCCGGCTCTGGCTCAGACGTGGAGTCCGTGTCGTTTGAGTCTCCGGTAGAGCGCGCTGCGACTCAAGCCGAGATCGCTGGCGGCGCGGCTCACGTTGCCTCGATTCCGAGTAAGCGCCTTGCGAATGAGAATCCGTTCCGCTTCGTCAAGGTCCACGTTCTCCAGGCTGAGAGAGCCCTCCGGCGCCTGGCGGAGGCCCAGGTGCTCCACATCCACGGTCACCCCGTCCACGACCAGCACCGCGCGTTCCACGCAATGCCTCAACTCGCGGACATTACCCGGCCACGAATGGCGCAACATCGCGTCCAGAGCTGCACTCGATAGTTTGAGATCCGATCGACCATACTTGCTGCCGCTGCTTCCCAGAAAATGCATGGCCAGCAACGGGATATCCTCACGCCGATCACGCAGCGGAGGAAGCCTTACTTCGACGGTGTTCAGCCGGTAGAACAGGTCCTCTCTGAATCGTCCCTCGCTCACCGCACGATCCAGCTCGGAGTTGGTGGCTGACAGGATGCGCGCGTCCACCCGGCGAGTCTTCGAAGATCCGACGCGCTGCAATTCACCCGATTCCAGCACCCGCAGGAGCTTGGCCTGCTGCGTCAGGGGAACGTTGCCAATTTCATCGAGGAACAGGGTCCCGAGGTGAGCGACCTCGAAATATCCGACCCGGTCCGTCCGCGCGTCCGTGAACGCTCCCTTCACGTGACCGAACATCTCGCTCTCGAACACGCCTTCGGACAACCCGCCGGTATTCACGGTGATCAACGGACGGTTGCCTCGATCCGAGATCGCGTGGAGCCAGCGAGCGACGACTTCCTTGCCGGTTCCCGGCTCTCCGGTGATCAGTACGTTGGCATCCGATGGCCCTACTTTTTCGATCAAGCGAAGAACCGGCTGCATGGACTTGGATTCCGCAATGATCCGCGGCCCGTCGCTCCCCGTCCGCAGGATCTCGACCTCCGCTTCGAGCACCTGGGCTTTGCGGACCGCCTGACCCAGTTCCAGCTGGCTCCGAATGGTGGCCAGCAGCCGCTCGTTGTCCCACGGTTTCTCGACATAATCCCGGGCGCCCCTCCGCATGGCCTCGACGGCCGTCGGGATGCTGCTCCAAGCAGTCATGACGATCACCGGCAGCGTGCTGTCCAGCGCCCGGATGCGGGGCAGCAGCTCCAGGCCTTCGTGTCCGGATGTCGTATCGCGCGTGTAATTGAGGTCCAACAACAGAACGTCGAAATCGTCCGCCTGCAGCAACTCGAGTACTTCCGTCGGGGAGGCCGCCGTTTGTGTCGAGTAGCCCTCGCCTTTCAGCAGCAGCTTCAATGCCGCGAGCACATCTTGCTGGTCGTCGGCCAGGAGGATTCGAGGTCTTGAAACCGTGGTCATCGCTTGTCTTCCGTCCTCG
>JAOTWC010000077.1 GCA_029863105.1 Gemmatimonadota bacterium
ACGCCTCCCCGCAAAATACTATACCCTGGTAGAGTATACAAAAGGAACGTTGGACGCCCGGAGACGCCAGGAGCAAAGTGGCCAGGAGACGCGACGAAGTTCCGCATTCGATGGGCATGCCCGTGCAGACGAAGGATGATCTTCTCAAACGTCTGTCTCGGGTGCGCGGCCAGGTCGACGGCGTTCGTCGGATGATCGACGAAGAGCGCTATTGCCCCGACATCATGCAGCAGATCTCCGCCGCCCACTCCGCGTTGCGCGCCGCCGAGAAAGTGCTTCTGACCAGTCATCTCGATCACTGCGCGACCCATGCCATTGCGCAGGGCGGCGAGTCGGCGGAGCACGCCAGAGCTGAGCTCGTGGACCTGTTCTACCGCTACATGCGATGAGGTCCAGCGTCCCGAGCATCCGTGCGCTGTTGCTCGTCGCAATCGTGCTCCAGGCAATCGGAGCAGCCGCGCCGGCGGGGTGCGCCGGCATGTCCGCCACCCCGGGAAACCGGGATCATTCCGTCCCGACGGTCGGCAGCGGCGACGCAAGCTCTGTTCACGAGCATTCCACATACGAAGCCGCGGTAGACCCCGTCTCGTGCGAGTGTGACCCGAGTGCGCCAACCGAGTCGGACAAGCACCGGTTCGGGTCGTGCCAGATGGCCACCCACTGCGTGAGCAGCCCGGCAGTCACTGCCCAGGCGGCTCCCGTATGCGATCCGACCGTTGAAGACGGAATGCCGTCCGACCTGGGTTGGCAGCCACGGACTGTCACGCTTCCCCACCCCACGCCGCCCCCAAGAGCCTAGCCCCCCTGATCTCGATGAGCGCCCTTGCAAGGCCGCTCATCGCAGTCGCCGCCCGTTCCGGGGGATACGATGCCGACTGTCGCCCGGCGCACACGAAACAGTTCAACATCCAGGAGGCCGCGTGGTCTCTATTCGATACCTGTCGCTGGCGATGCTTCTGGTCGCTACGTCCGGAGTTCCGTCCGAAGCCCGGTCGCAGACGCCGGCTTCGGACACTCTGCGGCTGGCCGATGTGGTAGCCGAGTTCAAGCAGGCGAATCCGATGCTGACGGCCGCCCGATTCGCCGCCGAGGCATCGGCGGCGCGGGTCTCTCAGGCGGGGGCGCTGCCGGATCCGATGCTCCTCCTGGGCCTGATGAACCGTCCGCTGGACGGCGGCGCCGATCAGATGATGACCATGAATTGGGTTGGTGTGTCGCAGACGCTGCCATGGCCCGGGAAGCTTGGCTTCAGCGAGCGGCGGGCGGAGCATCTGGCTCGAGCGTCGGATCTGGACGCCGACGAGATGGAGGCCGCGCTGATCGCCGGCTTGAAGTCGGTCTACTTCCAGGTGGCGTTCATGGATCGGGCCCAGGACATCATGCAGGCGACGCGGGACCTGCTCAGAGACTTCCTCGAAGTCACATCGGCGCAGTACGCCGTCGGAACCGGGCTGCAGCAGGACATCCTTCAGGCGCAGGTCGCAATCGCGCGCATGACGGCCGACATCACCGTCGTGCAGCAGAACCGCATTGCCATGGCGGCCAGGCTGAACGCGCTTCTCGGCCGACCGGCCACTGTTCCCTTGGGAGCGCTGGAGCTGCCCGCGCCGGACGACCCGGTTCCCGAGGTCGAATCGCTGATGCTGATGGCTGCCGAACGTCGTCCGGCGATCATGGCCGCACGCGAACGGGCGCTGGCCGCAGAGGCCGACTACCGGGCCGCCCGCCGCGCCGTGTACCCGGACTTCAACCTGGCGCTGGGATACGGCCAGCGTCCCCAGTTCGACGACCTCGCGACCCTACAGGTCGGAATCACCGTCCCTGTCTGGGCGGGCTCCAGCCAGTTGCCCAAGCGGCGTGAAATGGAGGCCATGCGGTCGATGGAGGAGGCCCGGGAACTGAATCTCCACAATGAGACCTTTGCCCGGTTGGCGGAGCTCCGTGCCTCGGCGGTGCGAGCCCGAGACCTCGCGAGTCTGTATGAGACTTCGATCCTTCCCCAGGCGGGCGCAGCCGTCGAGTCGTCCCTGTCGGCCTACCGGGTGGGGGGCGTGGATTACATGACTCTGCTCACCAACCAGATGACGGTGAACCAATTCGAGATCGAGAGCGTCCGCCTCGCGGCGGAATACCAGGAATCCGTGGCCGCAATCGAGGCCCTGACGGGAGCTGGAGAATGAGAATGTGTACTCACGAGACCATGCGGCTGCCCAAGCGGCGCCTCGGTCTGTTCGCCGCCGTGCTTGTCGCAGGCGTCGCCTTGCTGGCCGCGTGCGGCGGGGGCTCGGAGAACGGAGCCTCACTCGAGATGACACCCGAGGAGCACGCGCGCATGCAGTCAGGCGGGCAGGGGGAAGTGGATAGTACGGGCGCCGCCGTGCGCCAGCCCGTGCACCTGACAGGTTCGCAGGAGACGGCGCTCGGCGTCGTGTACCTGACGGTGGATTCCCGGACTCTGGAGCGGACCGTCCGCACCGTGGGACGCGTCGTCACGGCGGAGGATCGGGTCGTCGACGTGACGCTGAAGGTCGAAGGTTTCGTCGACAAGCTATACGTGGGCACGACGGGCGAAGCGGTGCGACGGGGCCAACCGCTGCTGACTCTCTACAGCCCGGAACTCGTGGCCGCGCAGGAAGAACTGCTGACGGCCAAGCGGCTTGCCTCTCGCGTGGACTCGACGGCCGGGGAGGCGTGGCGCAGCGCACAGGCGATGCTGGAGGCATCCCGTCGCCGCCTGTCGTACTGGGATATCGGCGGCGATCAGGTCGAACGCCTCGAGCAGACCGGAGTCGTGACGAGGACCATGACCCTGACGGCACCGGTGAGCGGCATCGTCCTCGAAAAGGCCGTTCTTGAGGGACAGCGCATTACACCGGGGTCCCTGCTGTACCGGCTCGCCGATCTGTCGGAAGTCTGGGTAGAAGGCGACGTGTTCGAGCAGGATCTCCAGTTCGTCGAACTGAACTCACAGTCGCACATGGAAGTGGCTGCCTATCCGGGCGAACATCTCATGGGCCGGGTCAGCTTCGTCTACCCGACCGTCAACGTAGCCAGTCGTACGAACAGAGTCCGGGTAGCCGTTGCGAACCCGGATCAGCGGCTGAAGCCGGGCATGTTCGCCACGATGTTCTTCGATGCGCAGCTCCCGGAGGCCGTGACGCTGCCACTCGAAGCAGTGTTGATAACCGGCACGCGCAACCTCGTATTCGTGCGCGATACAGCCGACGGAATGCTCCACCCGCGTGAAGTCGTCCTGGGGGCTCAATCGGGCGGCTTCGTTCAGATTCTCTCGGGACTGGAATCCGGGGAGACGATTGTCGGGTCGGCAAACTTCCTCGTGGATGCGGAAAGCCGGCTGGGCAGTACCGAGAGCGACATGCCCGGGATGCAGCACGACTCCGGGCTGCCCGGAGCACGACAATGATCAACCGGATCATCTCCTGGTCGCTCCACAACCGTTTCCTGGTTCTGCTCGCCTCCGTCGCGCTCACCATTGCCGGCATGTGGGCCATGCTGACGACACCGCTGGACGCGATTCCGGACCTGTCCGACGTACAGGTGATCGTGCAGACGGACTTCCGGGAGCAGGCCCCCGATATCGTCGAGGACCAGGTCACGTACCCGATCACCATCGAAATGCTCAAGGTCCCTGGAGCGCGCGTGGTGCGGGGTTATTCATTCTTCGGGCTGAGCCTGGTCTACGTGATCTTCGAGGACGGGACCGACATCTACTGGGCCCGGTCGCGGGTGCTCGAGTATCTGAATGGAATCCGGCAGCAACTTCCCGCGGGCGTGGAGCCGACTCTCGGGCCGGATGCTACGGGTGTTGGCTGGGTGTACGAATACGTGCTGGAATCGGACAGCCTCGACCTGGCTGAACTTCGAACTCTCCAGGACTGGTACATCCGATACCAGCTGACCGCTGTCCCGGGGGTGGCGGAGGTGGCCAGCCTGGGCGGATACCAGAAGCAGTATCAGGTGGAGGTCGATCCCGAGAGGTTGCGGGCATTTGACATCCCTGTCACACGTGTCGCGCAGGCGATCGGCGCGCACAACATCGACATCGGGGCGCGCGTTCTCGAGATGGGCGGGCGCGAGTACATGATCCGGGGCCTCGGATACCTGGACGACATCGACGACATCCGTGATGTGACAGTTGGAGCGACGCCGAGCGGTACGCCGATCCGCGTGGCCGATGTGGCTACCGTGCAGATCGGGCCCGCCCCGCGGCGCGGAGCGGCGGATCTGGATGGCCGTGGCGAGGTAGTCGCGGGGATCGTGGTGATGCGATTCGGGGCGGATGCTTACAAGACCATCCAGCTCATCAAGGAACGAATCGCGGAGATTCAGGCGGGCCTTCCGCCGGGCGTCCGGCTGCGGGTCGCCTACGACCGAAGCGACCTCATCCACAGGGCGATCGAGAACCTCAGGGAGAAGCTCCTCGAGGAATCCCTGATCGTTGCTGCGGTGGCGATCATCTTCCTGCTCCACTTCCGATCGGCGCTGGTGGCCATCGTCACACTGCCTCTGGGCATCCTGATATCGTTCATCGTGATGCGCATCATCGGGGTGAACGCGAACATCATGAGCCTCGGAGGCATCGCGATCGCGATCGGTGCGATGGTCGACGCTGCCATCGTGATGATCGAAAATATGCACAAACATCTGGAGCGTTCGCATGACGACCTCGAAGCGGGTCGGGTGTCCCATTGGGACATCGTCGCGGCGAGCGCGAAGCAGGTCGGTCCTCCGCTGTTCTTCTCGCTGTTGATCATCACGTTCAGCTTTCTCCCCGTATTCGCCCTCGAGCAGCAGGAAGGCCGGCTGTTCAAGCCGCTGGCGTTCACCAAGACGTTCGCGATGGCCGGGTCAGCGTTTCTCTCGATCACGCTCGTTCCCGTGCTCATGGGATATCTGATCAGGGGGAAGATCCGGCGGGAGTCCCGAAATCCCATCAACCGATTCCTCCGATGGCTTTACCGCCCGGTGATCAGCTTCGCGACACGCCGTCCGTGGATGGTCGTGCTCGTCGCGCTGGGGGTGCTTGCCGTGACGATCCTTCCGTGGCGCCGGCTGGGCAGCGAGTTCATGCCGGCGCTTCATGAAGGCTCGGTGCTGTTCATGCCGACGACGGTGCCCGGCGCCTCGATCGCCCAGGCGCGCGAGATCATGCAGTACCAGGACGGTGTACTCGCCTCTTTCCCCGAAGTAGCTACCGTTCTCGGGAAAGCCGGGCGCGCGCAGACCGCGACGGACCCTGCACCTCTGGACATGTTCGAGACCACGATCACCCTGGTCCCCGAGAAAGACTGGCGACCGGGAATGACCTACGAGCGCCTCGTCACAGAGATGGATGAAGCCACGCGGCTCCCTGGCGTCACCAACGCCTGGACGATGCCGATCAAGGGGCGGATCGACATGCTCGCGACCGGGGTGCGAACCGCCGTCGGCATCAAGATTTTCGGTCCCGACCTGGATTCATTGCAGGCCATCGGCGAGCGCGTCGAGCGGATCATGCAAGGTGTGCCCGGCACACGCAGCGCCTTCGCGGAACGTGGCGTATCGGGGTATTACGTCGACATCGATATCGACCGCACGGAGGCCGCTCGGTACGGACTCAACGTGGGCGACGTTCACGGCGCGATCATGGCGTCGGTCGGAGGGACGAACGCGGCTATCACGGTGGAAGGACGCGAGCGCTACGAGGTAAACGTGCGCTACCCCCGGGAGCTTCGCGACGACATCCAGAAGATCCGGGATGTGCTGATTCCCGCGATGGACGGCACGCCGATCCCGCTGGGACAGGTCGCACGAGTGGAAGTGGTCCAGGGCCCCATGGCCGTCAAGACGGAAGATGCGTTTCCCGTCACGATCGTTTTCGTGGACATCGATAGCGAGGACGTCGGAGGCTATGTGCGAGAAGCTCAACTGGCGGTGGCCGATCAGCTGACCCTTCCGACCGGATACACGTTGATGTGGAGCGGACAGTACGAGTTCATGCAGCGGGTCAAGGCAAGGATGCAGCTCGTCGTTCCCGTCACGCTCGCGATCATCTTCCTGCTGCTGTACTTGAATTTCAGGGGCGTCGCCGAATCGTTGATCGTGATGACGGCGCTGCCCTTCTCCCTGGTCGGGGGCATCTGGTTTCTCTGGCTGCTCGGCTACAACACGAGCGTGGCAGTATGGGTGGGGTTCATCGCGCTGGCAGGAGTAGCCGCGGAGACAGGTGTGGTGATGCTCATCTACCTCGACGAGGCGTACACCAGGCGGAGCATCGAAGGGCGAATGGTCTCTGCGTCCGACGTGGCCGCAGCGGTGCAGGAGGGTGCGCTCGAGCGGCTTCGCCCGGTTGTGATGACGGTGACGGCGATCATCGCGGGACTGACGCCGATCCTCTGGAGCTCGGGGACCGGTGCGGACGTGATGAAACGCATCGCATCTCCCATGGTGGGCGGGCTGCTGACTGCCACGGTGCTCACGCTGGTAGTGATCCCCGCCCTGTATGTGCTGTGGCGACGCTGGCAGGTCGGTCGTCTCCGAGAGCGGCCTGATCCAGCGGATAACACACAATCTGTTGCATAGACAACTATTAACCCGCGTCAGGTGGACGAAACATTGGCCGAAAACCACCTGTCCGGCTAAGTTCCGCGGCTCGCCAGAAGGATTGAGCGGACACGACACCGACCCGGGAAACGCGCGTGGAGCAGGAAGTCAGCCAGGACGAGGTGCAGCACGAAAGGCAGGAGCGAGCGGCCGTTCAGCCCGGAGCCGATCTGGCCGCCTACGGTCGTGAGCTGTTGCACGACATGTTGTGGTCGATGCTCCTCTCCCGGCGGTTCGAGGAAAAGACGGCGGAAGTCTACCAGATGGGCCGCATCGGCGGTTTCTGCCATCTGTACATCGGACAGGAGGCCGTCGCGGTCGGCGCGATCCGCGCGTTGCGTTCGGACGACTATGTGTTCACGGCCTACCGGGACCATGCCCAGGCTATCGTCCGCGGCATCTCGCCGAGGGCCGTCATGGCGGAGCTGTTC
>JAOTWC010000078.1 GCA_029863105.1 Gemmatimonadota bacterium
GGGACGCCGTCGTCGCCTCCCAGTCTGACCATCGGCGCCCCTCGACCAGTCCGCGATTCGCGGACCAGAGCCAGCAGATGCTCGCGTCCGTCCGCTCCGGAATCGGCCGATGCCGATCCGCGCCGAACGGCATCCACAGAGCTCTGCCATCCGCGAAGAACCAGGATGGACGAAGGGCCGTCGGCCGGATCATCCGCCACATCATCGAGGCGCAACGGCGTTACGACGTGGATGCCCGGGGTGCCGGCCCGGGCACGACTTCGGATCACGACCTCGCGATCGGTCTCCCATCGTCCTCGCACTTCGACCCGGCGCCCGATCAGCGCCTCCGTGGAATCCCCGCGCAGCATGGACGGATCGAGCCGCACGGGTTCCCGTGCGAGGCGCTCTGCCTTCGTCGCATTGGCGGCTCGAACCTCCCGATGCCGCTCCAACTGCCAGATACCGAGTCGGACGAAACCCGCGCTCGCGGTCAGAGCGACCAGCGCGAACAGAATCAGTCCGGACGATGTGTTCCCAGCGGATCTCATGCCGCAACCTTCGCCTCGGGTCTCAGCTTCTGCAACGCCGCGTGTCCGCCTCGCCGGCAAATCGCTAGTTTCAATACAGCCGGGGTGGCGAAATGGCAGACGCAAGGGACTTAAAATCCCTTGGGAGTAACCTCCCGTGCGGGTTCGAGTCCCGCCCCCGGCACTTGGTCCCGGTACGCAGCTTGCAGCAGGTGTTCGGAGCGATCCGCGCATTGCAGGGAGGTTTGAAGTGATTCGACTCGTTCGCCATCTGGTCCGGCACCCGGCCCCTGCGGCCGGTATGCTGTGGTTCGGCTTCATCGTATTCCACATGGTCGCCCCGAGTAGAGCCTGGGCGTACCTGGACCCGATTACCGGCAGTATCGTGCTGCAAGTCCTTGCTGCTGGATTCGTTGCTGGATTGGCGACGTTCCGACGGACGCGGGCATGGTTTGCCGGCTTGTTCCGGAAACGGACGGCGGACCGCGAGTCGTGACGGCCCCTTTTCCTCCGCCGACGGCGGAGGTGCTCAGCGCCTCGTTTCGCGATCCGTCCGGGTTTGTGTTTCGGCGCGACGGGGTCCTGTATCGACAGGTGAACCGGCGGTACGCCGAGCATTTTGCTGCTTTCCACGCGTCCGGCCTGTACGAAGCCCTGCTTAGCGACGGGCTTCTGATTTCTCACGAGACGGTCGATGTCGAACCTCCCCGGCCGGAAATCGCCGAACTGGTCATCCGTCCGGCGCTCGTGCCGTTCATTTCCTATCCTTACGAGTGGTGTTTCGGCCAGCTGCGCGATGCGGCCCTGGCGACGCTGGACATTCAGTTGCTCGCCATCCAGCGCGGCATGGTGCTCAAGGACGCGAGCGCCTTCAACATCCAGTTCGTGGACGGTCGCCCGGTGCTGATCGACACGCTGTCATTCGAGCGCTACCGGGACGGACAGCCGTGGACGGCGTACCGACAATTCTGCGAGCACTTTCTCGCTCCCTTGCTGCTGATCCGGGATGTCGACCCGTGGCTCGGCCGACTGCCGGCGCTGTCGGCCGACGGGATCCCGCTGGAGGTCGCCAGCCGGTTGCTCCCGTTGCGGTCCTGGGTCTCGCCTTCGTCTCTCCTGCATGTGCATCTGCATGCGCGAAGCGTCCGGAAGTATGGCGGACGTGCCGTGCCGGAGAAGGTCCAGCGCCGCGGGTTGAGCCGGAAAGCACTCGTGAACCTGATCCAGGGTCTCCGCCACACGGTGGCGGCACTGAACTGGAAGGCGGTCGGGACCGAATGGGCGAATTATGTCACGGAGCACGGATACGATCCGGGAGACCATGCCGAAAAGCGACGCCTCGTTGGGGAGATGCTCACAGGCATCGCTCCAGGAGCCGTCTGGGATCTCGGATCAAACACCGGAGAATTCAGTCGAATCGCCCGTGCGACAGGCGCGTTCGTGCTCTCCGTGGACATGGATCCGGTCGCCGTGGAGCGGAACTACCGGCGTGTCCTGTCGGACGCCGAGACCGGCATCCACCCGCTGTGGGTAGATCTGCGGAATCCCACGCCGGACCTCGGCTGGGCGAACGTCGAACGCGACAGCCTCGCAGGGCGATCGCGGGCGGACGTGGTGCTGGCGCTCGCGCTGGTTCACCACCTGGCGATTACCGGCAACGTGCCGCTGCCGAACATCGCACGGTGGCTGGCACGGCTTGCCCCCAACCTGGTGATCGAATTCGTTCCGAAGACCGACCCGCAGGTGGGACGTCTGCTCGTCAGCCGCGAAGATGTGTTCGTCGATTACACGACCGAGGGATTCGAGGCGGCGTTCTCGGCTGAGTTCCAGCTCGCACGACGTGTGGAAGTCGGGCAATCCGGTCGGATTCTGTATCAGTACGAGCGTCGTGAAGACTGAGAAGGCCGAGACGGCTCCGCGCGGACGACTGGCCCTGCTCCCGCATCCGTTTCCCTTCTTCGCCGCTCTCGCCACGGTCACGGCCCTGGTGGCGACAAACCCCGATGAAGGGATCAGGCTCGCCAACCTGACCATGCCCGTGACGGTTTCCCTCCTGGTCACATTCATTATTTGGGGACTCGGGGGGTTGTTCGCGAGAGATCGAACGCGCCGGAACCTGATTGCCCTCGTCGTGAGCATGCCGGTGCTGCTCAGCGGGTATCTGTTCGGATGGGTACGCCGCACCGGGCTGGCCGCCGTGACGACCGATTCTCTCGAGCTTGGACTTGTGGCCGTGGTGGCCGTTGCAGGCATCCTCGTAGTGTGTCGGATCCCTCCGTCCGCCGATGGCGTCGCCCGCTTCCTGAACTTGATGACGGGCCTGCTGATTCTCCTGGCGACACCTGCGATCGTCAGCGTCGCAAGGAGTGAGGGAGCGGTGCCGTCGCTCTCCTCGACCCTCGAACTGACCTCCGGCGACCCGCGTCCCGATATCTACCTCGTCGTGCTCGATGCCTACAGTGGCCTCGAATCGTTGCGGAGCGTGTACGGCTTCGACAACTCGCCCTTCCTGGATTCACTGCGGGCGCGGGGGTTCAGCGTACCGGACCGACCGCGGGCGAACTACACGAAGACGTTCCTGTCCGTCGGGACGATGCTCAACCGTGAACACGCCGAGGCGCTGGCGGCCGCTGCCGCTCCGGCCTACCGCGATCGCCGGCCCGCCTATCGCGCTCTCGAGTTCAACCGGACCGTGGTAGACCTGAAATCGTTCGGCTATCGATTCGTCTACATCGGATCCTCCTATCCGCCGATGGCCGTGAACAGATTGTCCGACGCGGGGACCGGAGATGCGATATCACGCGAGTTCGAATCGACGTGGACGAGAATGACCGCACTCGTTCCTGCAGTCCGGATGAAATGCCGGCTTCTCGGATGCGCGCGCCAGTCTGCTCCCTTCGAGGCCGAAGACGCCGTCGGGACGGAGGGCCGGCTGAGTGCCCTGGCCGCTGCCGCTGAACTGCCGGGCCCGAAGTTCGTGATGGCGCACTTGCTGCTGCCTCACGGACCGTTTCGCTTCGGGCCGACCTGCGAGCATCGCTCTCCCGTGTGGACGGCCGGACCGTCACCTGCACCCGACAGCGTCGTGCGACCGGCGTACGTGGACCAGGTGATCTGCACGAATCTGAAGCTGCTCGATCTCATCGACCGTATCCGGGCGACGTCAGGTGACTCGACTCTGATCATCCTGCAGTCCGACCACGGGTACGGACGCTTCCCCGGCGGAATGCCGCCAGACCTCGAAGCGGCTGCGGCGGATCAGATCTCCGAGCGGTTTGATGTATTTGCGGCCTATGCCGGTCCTGGCGACGTCGCTGACTCGATGGCCGCCTATCGGACCCCGATCAACGTGTTTCGGACCGCGTTCCGGGTGCTGTGGGGGTTGGACGAGCCTCCGCTGCCCGACCTGCACTACTGGTCGGGCACGCGCCAACCGATGCTGCTGATCGGGGTCGACGTCGACTGACCTACTCGACTACCTGGACGCCCCTCCAGAAGGCGATCCGCCCGCGGATGCTCTCTGCGGCGCGAAGCGGGTCCGGGTAGTACCAGGCGGCGTCCGCGTTCACATCGTCCCCAACGACGACGTCGTAGTAGCTCGCCGTCCCCTTCCAGACGCACCGCGTGCTCGTGGCGCTCTCCCGCAGGTATTCCGAACTCACGCAGTCCGCAGGGAAGTAGTGGTTTCCCTCAACAATTACCGTATCTTCACTGTCGGCAATAATGCGATCTTTCCAGATGGCTTTCATGATCACCTCAATTCGGAGTCTTCGCTCGTCCCGTTGGCGATTTCCGGCTCCTTCGGGGTTGACGGACGACCGCCGTAACGTGCAAAGCCGCTGGCACATTTGCCCCCTGAGGATGTATTACATTACGCGTGGTTGTTCGCCACGATAACCAGTCTTGAAGCACACGAGTTCCAGAGGAGTCTTGGCTTATGCCCGATACGCTCACGATTACCGACAACCGGACCGGCCAAACCTACGAAGTTCCGATCATCTACGGCACCTATCCGGAATATGGAGCCGCGATTCCGGCCAAGGAGCTGCGAGCGATCAAGCAGTCCGAATCGGACTTCGGGATGCTGGCCTACGATCCCGGTTTTACGACGACGGCCTCCTGCCGCAGCGCGATCACGTTCATCGATGGAGAGAAAGGCATTCTTCGGTATCGCGGGTACCCGATCGAGCAGCTCGCGCAGAACAGCAATTACCTTGAATCCGCATATCTGACGATGTTTGGGGATCTTCCCGCGCCCGACGCACTCGAGAAGTGGACGTGGGAGATCACACATCACACGTATGTGCATGAGAACATCAAACGCCTGATGGAGGCGTTTCGCTACGATGCTCACCCGATGGGGATGTTTGTGTCGATGGTAGCAGCCCTGTCGACGTTCTATCCGGAAGCCAGCGACGTCCACGACGACGAGTGCCGCATGAAGCAGATCCAGCGGCTGATCGCCAAGGTGTCGACAATTGCTGCGTTCGCGTACCGGCACGGAAGGGGATTGCCCTACATCTATCCCGACAATGATCTGACCTATGCCGGCAACTTCCTGAGCATGATGTTCAAGACGTCGGAAGCGAAGTACCAGGCACATCCGGTCCTCGAGCAGGCGCTGGACGCGCTGTTCATCCTGCACATCGACCATGAGCAGAACTGCAGCGCGAACGCGATGCGCAGCGTCGGGAGTTCGCATCCCGATCCGTATGTCGCGATCGCGGCCGCTGCGGCCGCCCTGTACGGTCCGCTGCACGGGGGTGCCAACGAGATGGTGCTGCGGATGCTGCGGGAGATCGGCGATGTTCGGGAGGTCCCGAAGTACATCGAGCGGGTGAAGCAGGGTGACTTCCGGTTGATGGGTTTCGGACACCGGGTGTACAAGAATTACGATCCGCGCGCCAGGATCCTGAGGGAGCTCGCTCCGGAGGTCTTCGAGATCACGGGAATCGATCCGTTGCTCGAGATCGCGATCGAGCTGGAACGGATCGCCCTGGAGGATGACTACTTCGTCAGTCGCAATCTGTACCCCAACGTCGACTTCTATTCCGGGATCATTTACCAGGCACTCGGCTTTCCGGTGGCGATGTTCCCCGTACTGTTTGCGATCCCTCGAACGACGGGCTGGCTCGCGCAGTGGCTGGAGATGCTGAACGATCCGGAGCAGCGGATCGCCCGCCCGCGGCAGGTCTATACCGGGTACGACGAACGGGAGTACGTGACGCCAGATCTCCGGTAGATGCGTCGGAGGATGACGGGGCGCTTGACGGGTCGGGCTCGCGTGACTGCCGGCCTGCCGGTCGTCTGGTTCCTGTGCGCAGCGAGCACGGGCTCCGCCCAGATGGCCCGCTTGTCGACCACGCCACCGATAGCGGAGGTCCGCCAGGGAGACGCCCTGCTCGGCTTCGGGATTTCGTACGGCTTCGATCAGACATTCCCGCTCTCGGGTCTCAAAGGCGATCTGCTGTCCATCGGACGGTTCGTCGCGGCCTACGGGATCGCCGATCACGCCGTTCTCCAGCTCGAGTGGGATGCGCTCCGGATTCTCCGGATCGAACAGGCCGGTCCGTCGGCCGTCATGCTGGCGGCCGGATCCGGCGAGGGCCACACGTCGGACCTGGCCGACGCCCGCATCACCCTGACCTACGCGCCGTTCAGCCTGCGGAGCGGTGTGCTGTTCGGGGGTTGGGCGGCGTTCGAACTGCCGAACTCGGAACAGAGCAGGGGAATCGGCAACAACACCAGCAACGCGCTCGTCGGCGGTCTGGTGTCGATTCCCCGTGAGCACCTCACGCTGACGGGGCGGCTGGGTCTCGGCATTCTCGAGTCACCGTTGCGGCAGTTCTCCCAGGACGACGTGGTTGTGTACGGTGTGGACGGTCTGGTCGACGTTACGGACCGACTTCGTCTCACGGTGTCGGTCGACGGCCGCACGAATCCCCGAAGAACGGTGTCGCTCGGCGCCGAGGACGTCGGGGCCATCCGAGCCGGTGCAGAGATCCAGGTCGGCGGCTGGCGGATCGATGGCGGTCTGGCGAGCGGGTTCGCCCATCGCAGCCCGGCCTGGCAGGTCGACCTCGGGTTGTCGTGGATCAGACGAGCGGATTGACGGTGGCCGAGGCCCGCGGCCGAACCGCAGCCTCAGCTCAGACCTGGCCCAGCCCCCCACCCACCGGCAGCTCGATCCCGGTGACGTAGGACGCCTCCTCCGAAGCAAGAAACAGAGCCGCCGCCGCTACTTCTTCCGGTCGCCCGAATCGCCGCATGGGAATCTGTTCGGACATCCGGGCCACGAATTCCTGCCGCTGCAGGCCTTCGAGACCCGTGCGCTCGAAGATCGGCGTGTCGACGAAACCGGGGCTCACAGCGTTGACCCTGATGCCGAGTGGCTGGAGTTCG
>JAOTWC010000079.1 GCA_029863105.1 Gemmatimonadota bacterium
AGCTCGAATCGGTGGCTCCGCGAGCAGACAATCCGTAATCGGGACGACGCGGCCCGGGTTCCCGAGGGCTCGATAGCCGACGGCCGGGCCCCGAACCGTGAGAGTGATTCGATTTCGATACTGCACTGACGACCCGGCCCACAACGTGGGTGCCACTTCACAATCGATGTGACCGATTCGCATGATCGCGTCCTGCACGATCTTCCGTTTCGTCTCACGCTGGACGGGCTCTGCAAGATGCTGCAACCGGCATCCCCCACACTCTCCGAACACCGGACACGGGGCTTCCCGTCGATTGTCGGCTTCGGCGAGAACCTCGCGCAACACCCCGCGGGCCCAGCGGGCCTTGGACGTTACGATCTGCACCCGCACGGTTTCCCCCGGGGCCGCCAGCGGTACGAAGACGACTCTGCCCGTCTCGTCCCGCCCGACTCCGTCACCACCCGCCGCAATCGAGTCGATCTGCAGGTCGAGCACGGCAGGCGACGCATCTGCGTTCACTCGTCTGCCTCGAATCGCCGCTGCCAGGCGCTGCGTTCTGTCGCCGGCATGCTCGCGGCGCGCAGGGTGGTTCGGGGCGACGACATGTCCCGGAAACGATGCTCGAGAACCGCCGCCACTGCCACCGCTGCGTCCGCGGGCCAGCCAGCGCCGCTCTCCGTCAGCTCGGGGTGCTGCTCGACATATCTGACCGAAACCCGACCCGCGAGATAGTCAGGCTCGTCCATCACGGCACGGTGAAACGGAATCGTCGTGCGCACGCCGTTAAGAGCCAGCTCGTCCAGCGCCCTGCGCATGCGCACGATCGCCTCCGCCCGCGTCGCGCCGAGCACGATGAGCTTCCCCAGAAGCGGGTCGTAATCGAGTCCGACTTCTGACCCCACCACCACGCCACCGTCCCATCGCACGCCAGGGCCGCCGGGCAGATCCAGTCCCCGGATGATGCCCGTGGACGGCAGAAAACCGCCGTAAGGGTCTTCCCCGCTGATTCTGCATTCGATCGCGTGGCCAACGGGATCGGCGACGGAGTCGGGGAGCGTGAGTCGTTCGCCTGCGGCGATTCGTAACTGCCACTGGACAATGTCCACACCCGTGACCAGCTCGGTCACGGGGTGCTCGACCTGAATCCGCGTGTTCATCTCCAGAAAGTAGAATTCGCTTTCCTGAAGCAGGAACTCGACGGTGCCGGCACCGACGTAGCCGACTGCGCGGGCGGCCGCGCATGCGACATTTCCAAGCTCTTCTCTGACCTCGCGGGGAAGTCCGGGGGCGGGCGCCTCCTCGATCAGCTTCTGGTGCCGGCGCTGAATCGAGCATTCCCGCTCGCCGAGATGAAGCACCGTACCATGGCGGTCGGCGAGGATCTGCACTTCTACGTGCCGCGGATTCTCGAGATATTTTTCGACGTATACTCTGTCATCCCCGAACGCCTGCCCCGCTTCGCGAGACGCCGCATCGAACGCCCGTGCCACATCCGGGGCACGTTCGACGACGCGCATTCCCTTCCCGCCTCCACCGGCCGCCGCCTTCAGGAGTACCGGAAAGCCGGCACGTTCCGCCGCGGACAGAGCCTCCTCCGCGCTCGCGAGCGGACCACCTGACCCGGGAACGACAGGCACTCCCGAATCCGTCATACGGCGCCGGGCAACCGTTTTATCCCCCATTTCCGCGATGGCGGCCGCAGGTGGACCGATGAACGTCAGTCCCGCCTGCTCGATCCGGGCGGCGAATTTCGCGTTCTCGGCGAGAAATCCGTATCCCGGGTGGACGGAGTCGCAACCTGTTCGAACGCAGGCCTCGAGCAATCGATCTGCGTTGAGGTAGCTGTCGGAAGCGGCGGCGGGACCGATGTGCACCGCTTCATCGCTCGCCGCCACGTGGGGCGCCCCGCGATCCGCTTCCGAATAGACCGCGACGCAAGGAATCGCCAGCTCGCGACATGCACGGGCGATTCGGACGGCGATCTCGCCCCGGTTGGCGATCAGCACTTTCCGGAGGCTCATCAGAGGGGGATGTTGCCGTGCTTCTTGGGTGGGTTTCGGTCGCGTTTGTTTCGCAACATGGCCAGGCCGGAAATCAGCTGCGCGCGGGTCTCCCGCGGGTCGATCACGTCATCGAGATAGCCGCGCCGGGCCGCCAGATATGGATGGGCGAACTTTTCCCGAAACTCCGCCTCCAGTTCCGCCGCCCGCTCCTCCGGGTCGTCTGCCTCGGCCAACTCTTTTCGGTACAGGATCTCAACGGCACCTTTCGGTCCCATGACGGCGATCTCGGCCGTCGGCCAGGCGAAGTTGAGATCGCCCCGGATGTGCTTGGAGGACATGACGTCATACGCTCCGCCGTAAGCTTTCCGAGTGATCACCGTCAGCTTCGGCACCGTCGCCTCGCAGTAGGCGTACAGAAGTTTGGCCCCGTGCACGATGATCCCACCGTGTTCCTGCCGGACTCCTGGAAGGAAGCCGGGAACGTCCTCCAGCGTGACGAGAGGAATGTTGAACGCATCGCAGAACCTCACGAACCTGGCCCCCTTGCGGCTCGACTCGATGTCGAGCACACCAGCCAGCACCGCCGGCTGGTTGGCGACGATCCCCACCGTCCGACCGCCCAGCCGTCCGAAGCCCGTCAGCAGGTTCCCGGCGAACCCCGCATGCACTTCCAGAAAGGCCGCGTCGTCCAGGATTCGCCGTATGACCTCATGCATGTCGTAGGGCTGAGACGCCTCGTCGGGGATGATATCCAGCAGTTCTTCGTCCGCCCGATCGACCGGGTCCTCCGTCTGTGCAACGGGAGGGTTTTCCGCGTTGTTCGACGGCAGGTAGGACACGAGTTCGCGGACGGCGCGCAGGCATTCGAGTTCCGTCGGCCGTGTGAAATGAGCTACTCCGGAGATGGTACCGTGCACGCGCGCACCGCCCAGATCCTCGAAGCTCACTTCTTCATGCGTGACTGTCTTCACCACATTCGGGCCGGTGACGAACATGTGGCTGATTCCGTCCACCATGAAGACGAAATCCGTTATGGCCGGCGAATATACGGCGCCGCCCGCACACGGTCCGAGGATCACGCTGATCTGCGGGACCACTCCGGAAGCGAGCGTGTTGCGGAGGAACAGCTCCGCGTACCCGCCGAGAGATGCCACGCCTTCTTGAATCCGGGCACCCCCGGAGTCGTTGAGACCTATGATCGGCGCGCCGTTGGCCACAGCAAGGTCCACCACCTTGCAGATCTTCTCGGCGTGAGCCTCCGAAAGCGAACCGCCGAACACGGTGAAATCCTGGCTGAACACGAACACGAGACGCCCGTCGATGTGCCCGTACCCGGTCACCACACCGTCACCCGGAATCCTCTGGTCATCCAGGCCGAAATCCGCTGAGCGGTGTTCCACGAAGCGATCGAGCTCAACGAACGACTCGGGGTCCAGCAACACGTCGAGACGCTCACGGGCGGCCAACTTGCCGCGGTCGTGCTGCCGCTTGAGGCGCTCGGGGCCACCCGCCGCCAGCGCCCGTTCACGCTCGGTCCGCAGACGATCCAGTTCTTCGCGCGCGCTCACAGTATCATCGGCCTGTCTGTCGTATCCCTCAGGGTGATTCGCGGCGGCGCCGCAGCTCTTCTTCGGCCTCCAACCGGACCCGTTCCTCCTCCTGCGCTCGTGCCTCGAGCGACCACTCGACGATCGCGAACGGATCGGGATCCACCAATTGCGAATCGAGCAACATCCTCACCCGTATCGAACGCACGACTCGACGTGATACGGGATCGAACGAGAACGTTCCCGTCGCGATCTGGAGGTCACGTGCACGTGTCAGGGCTCGGGCCACGGCACCGGCCCGCACGAGTCCCGGATCCGGAATCGTCCGCAGGAGGAGGAGGCCGGCGTCATACCCGAGGGCGGCGAAGGCATTGTCCGGGACGGAGCGCCGGTACGCTTTGTCCCAATCCGCCGCGAAGGCGCTCCACTCGGGATTCTGCGTGCGCTCGAAATACGTCGCGGTAATCCGATAATCCGAGAACGTGGAGTCGAGACGCCGCAGCACGGTGGGATGCGTCCAGTCCTCATTGACCAGCGCGATGCGACCTCGCAGTCCGTAGAAGTGAAGTTGGGGCGCGAGTTGAAGCACCTGCCTGGACCCGTCGGCGATGACCAGCACGATGTCGGGGTCCAACTCAGTCAACTCCTCGATTTCGCGCTCGAATGTCGTCGAGTCGGGTTCGTACGCGCGGCTTCCGATCCATTCGAACCCCGCCTGCTCGACGAGACTGCGGAACACGCCGGTTCGAAAATAACCGCTCTCGTTCGCCGGATGCAGCGCCACAGTCCTCGCTGGTTCCAGCGACGAACCAAGCCAGGTGGCCAGTGCCTCGGCCACAGCTCGATCCCGCCGTTCCCTCGCCCAGATCGAGTAGGCGTGCGGACCCAGCGCCGAATCCGCCGCCGCCGTCGGGCTGATGATCAGCGTGCCCGGCCGCGTTCTGGCATCCGCCGCCGAACGGAGAGCTTCGGACCGAATCGGGCCCACGATTCCGGCCACACCTTGCGCCTCGAGCCGCGGGACGCCGAACCCCGTCGCCTCGCTCTCGAGTGCCTCGTCGATGATAACAAGTTCGACCGGTGCGCCTGCGTCGCGCTCGAACCTCGCTGCCGCGAGCTGCACACCTTCCAACACCTCCTCGCCGACCGACGCGAAACCACCCGTCCGGGGAAGGATCACGCCGAGCCGAATCCCACCGTCGGCCGCCTGGACGCGCCCGGACAGTACGTCGTCGATCCTCTGCCGGTCGGGGCGATCCAGCTCTGCCTGTTCGAGCTCTGCGGCGCGCGCCCGGGCGCCTTCCAGATCACCCGACAACGCCAAGGCCCAGATCAATGCTGCCCTCACCGAACCCAGCGCCCTGGCATCCAGCGTCGGACGATCTGTCTGCGCGGAGAGCTCGCCGATCGACAGTTCTCCCAGCAGGGCGCGCAGGATGTCACGCCATTCTCCATCGAGGGTGGCGGGATGGTACAGGAGCTGCCGGACCGCGCGATCGTCAGCGGCACGAACCTGGAGAAGCCGGACGAGACGTCTGACGAGATCTGCCGGCACTTCCGGCCTCGCGCCCCATGCCGCGTCCAGCGAATCGGAGATGGCGATCGCCGCATCCTGATCCCCGTCCACCCAGGCCGTTTCCGCGCCAGCCAGCGACACGGCATCGGGACCCGCACTGACCGCAGTATCGACCGGGGCTGTTATGACGGGCGGACCCACGACGGGTGCCGACTCTACGCAGCCGGCTCCGGTCAGACCGACCAGCATCAGAGCCAGCGATCGCAGCCCCGCCGATGCGCGAAAGGGCCCGCACCCTGGGGCCGGACCCTTTCGTTCCACGCTCGCGATGCCCAGGATCAGCAGAGTCAGGATTCTTCCTCCTGAGCCTCGTCTGCGGCGTCACCTTCGCCGTCACCGGCCTCGGCTCCGGTTTCGGCTTCCTGTGCTTCTTCCAACTCGGCCTCGACCTCAGCCGAATCCGTCTCGGCCTCCGGAGCCGGCACGGCCTCAGCCTCCGGTGCCTGTTTCGTGCCGAGATCCGTTGAGACCTCCCCGTCACCCTGTCCGTCCTCGTCGGCGGGAGAGTGGATCACCTCGATGAGAGGCCTGTCCCTGATCTCGTCCGACAGTACGGTGACAGCCAGTACGATGCGCCGGTTGATTGGATCGGACTCGATGACTTTCAGTTCGAGCCGGTCGCCTTCAACGAACTTGGCCGCCGGATCTTCAAGCTCTTCCTCGACACCCAGGTGACTGATCGGCACGAAGCCTTCGACGTCCTGCCCGAGATCTACGACGACTCCCTTGTCGAGCAACCGCACCACCGAACCGTTCCACTCCGTATCCGGCACATATTGCTGCGAGAGTTCGTACCAGGGATCCTCGCTGGTCTGCTTGAGACCCAACGAAATCCGCTTCTGCTCCGGGTCGATGTTGAGGACGACGACCTCGACTTCTTCGCCCTTTCGCACGATCTCCGAAGGATGCTGCACGCGTCGCGTCCAGCTCATGTCGGAAATGTGCACCAGACCATCGATGCCCGGCTCAACTTCCACGAACGCACCGAACGAAGTGAGATTGCGCACGATGCCGTTGATCTTCGAGGCGGGCGGGTACTTGGCCGGGAGGGCCAACCAGGGATCTTCCTCGGTCTGTTTCATGCCGAGAGAAATCTTCTTCTCCTCCTCGTCGACGCGCAGGACCACGCACTCGACCTCATCATTGATCGACAGCAGCTGCGAAGGATGGCGAACGTTTCGAGTCCAGCTCATTTCAGAGATATGGACAAGCCCCTCAACGCCCTTCTCCAGTTCGATGAACGCGCCGTAATTCGTGATCGATACCACGCGCCCGCGGACCCGGCTTCCGACCGGGTACTTCGCCGCCACATCTTCCCACGGGTACGCTTCGAGCTGCTTCAAGCCCAGCGATATGCGCTCCCGGTCCCAGTCGATGTCCAGGATTTTGATTTCCAGTTCGTCGCCGATCTGACAGACTTCCGACGGATGGCCGATTCTGCCCCACGACATGTCGGTGATATGGAGCAGGCCGTCCATCCCGCCCAGGTCGATGAACGCACCGAAGTCGGTGATGTTCTTCACGACTCCCTTTCGGACCTGTCCGACCGCCAGCTCTTCCTTCAGCTCGTCGCGCTTGCCCGCCCGTTCCTCCTCCAGGATGACCCGACGACTCACTACGATGTTTCTCCGCCGCTTGTTCAGCTTGAGAATCTTGAAGTCGTATTCCTTGCCGATGAGGTCGTCGACGTTCGGCACTCGCCGCAGGGCGATCTGGGATC
>JAOTWC010000080.1 GCA_029863105.1 Gemmatimonadota bacterium
GCACCTCGGCAACTGATGACGCAGCACCAGGCACGGGCCGACGATCACCATGTGCGGATCTGGATGCTCCTGAACCTGGACGCCTGGTATCGGATCTACGTCGACGGCGAGGCCGTTTAGCCTCCGTCCGACCTACCGCGGAGTTCCGGGCACAGACGCCGCACGATGTCGGCGGCGGCAGCGTACTCGGACGGTACAAGGCCCCAGTCGGTTCGGCGAAGCAACAGGTCGTCCAGCGACGTGACGTTTTCATCCTCGATCAGCGTGCAAACCAGCTCCGCAGCCCCTGCCGGGTCGTCGCGATTCAGCTGTGCGAACTCCTCCCAGCCGGGGACATGTCGTACGTCCGGTTCGACACCACGGGCAGGGTGCCCCGACACCCTCTGGACGCATCGATCCGCGATGCGGTCGATGGCACGCTGCGCAGCCCACGGCGCCGTCGTGTATTTCGTGCCGATCAGCGTGAATACACCTCGTGGTCCGCCCTCGTTTCCATGGTCGACCCACAGGTCGCGGTTTGCTGGAGTGTCGCTGCCCGGGCCCCCAGCGGGCAGGGTACCCGGCATGACTCGCAACACATGCTCGCTCCTCGGCTCGAACCCCGGCACCGCCGCCGACAGGTCGGCGAGAAAAGCCGCAATCTGCTGGTCCGTCGGCAGGCTTCCGGGACGCACGGCCGGAACGTGATACGTGCCGGCGAGCGTCGTTTGTCCCCTCGGGTGCAGGAAATACGTCCGGCCTCCGCCCGCGGGCTCCACGGCGACGGTGACGTCGCTGTCGATTCGCCGGGCCAGCAGAAGATTGAACGCCAGGGTCGGAGTGAAGGCCACATCGGTCGCGGGGACCAGCGTTTCGGCGATATCAGCTGCCCACGGCCCGCCGCAGTTGAGCACGGCTCCTGCCCGCATCGTCATGCCCTTGCCGGTCAACAGATCCCTGACCTCGACGCCTGCGATCTGCCCGTCGTCCATCGCCCACCCGGTGGCTTCGACGTAGTTCAGCGCGGCGGCACCCCACGCCGAAGCCCTTCGAAGCATCTCGATGAGCAGTCGTTGGGGTTGCGGGAGGTATCCGTCAAACCAGATCGCGCCACCTTTCAACCCGGGTGATCGAACGCCCGGGAACCGTCGCTTCACGGTCTCGCTACTCACCAGGGAACTCTCAGGAATTCGGCCCGTCTCCGCCTTCGACGACCAGAGCTGGCGCAGCAGCTGGTTCGCGGCGAGTGCGGGTCTGAGCAGTGCGGCCCGGCGTCTTCCCTGGCCGTACAGCGGCATGAGACACTCGAGTGGCTCGATGAGTGTGGGAAATTCGTCCACATACCAGGAGCGAGCCCGCACGGATTCCCGGAAGCGGACCAGGTCAAGCGTCTGGAGGTAACGCAGACCGCCGTGGAGAATTCGGAAACTGTTCCAGGTCGTACCGCCTCCGAAGTCGCCGCGATCCACGACGAGCACCTTCAGCCCACGGCGCGACGCCTCGAGAGCGGCCGCCGTGCCGTATATGCCCGCACCGATGACGACCAGATCAAAGGTTGTTTCAGACGTCGCGGCGGGATTCCGTTCCATCACCCGTCTCCCCTTCCTCCGAGCCGCTTTCTGAATTGCATCTTAGCCTGCAGGGAGACGAATTCGCGGCTCCCGAGCGGTCCGCCAAATCGGGTCGGCTGTCCCTTGAGCGACCGGACCGCTGTCAGCAAGTCGGACCAATCCGGTTCGGCAGGCACATGGTCGAGCACGAATCCGGTTCGCCCGATCGCGCCAACCTGGTCCGGAAACGGAAACGGGTCACTCCCCGCCAGAATCGGATAGCCATCGGCGAGAGACCGGGCGAACACGGGCGGAACGCGGCGGTACCTGGAATGCGCGCCCGTATCCGCGAGACGCAGGCCTTGCGGCGAGAATCGTTCGTAAGCTCTGACGATCGTCCGGCCTCGAGACCCGGTCCATTTTCCGAACCCCCACGGCAGCATGACGAGCACGTCCTCTTCCACCCAGAATTCGACCGTCTCCTGGAGCGGCAGGGAAGACACGGCCGGCGCGCGTGTACCGACAACCAGCACCTCCAGGTCTTCCGCGGTTCTGATCTGCCGACCGAAAACGACAGTAAGCCGATCGCCGGTCCCGGCGTGCCGCAACCCCATGGTCGGGCCATCCAATGGTTCCAGCCGCCAGTGGCCCGCGCCACCGGCCGATAGCAGCCTGGGCTCGATCCCAGCCCCGTCGCCCTGATCGACCAGCCACAGAATCGAGGGGACGCTGTCCGGGTATCGCATCGCCGATCGAATGCGCCCCGAATTGTGGGCCGCCGAATCGAACGCCGATTCGATCTCGTAGCACTCGTGGATGTGCACGTGTGCGTCGATGAGCGCCGGTCCTGTGTTCACCGACGGTTCCCATCCATCGTCTCTGTCCCCCGGGGCTCGGAATCAGTCAACTGAGAGCATTCCCTCTGCCTTATACCACTCTCCGGTGCGTCTCAGCCCTTCATCGAGTCCGACGGCCGGAACATATCCCAGTTCCGTCCTCGCCCGCGTGATATCGAACGCGCGGTTCTGTCTGAACCAGTCGACTCGACGAGGGAAGATCGGCGGGGAGATGCCGAACGGTTTGCAGATCGCCTCGCAGACATAACCCGCGGCGACCAGCGGCATCACCGGATAGTGTGGAATCCTCACGTCGATGCCGAGCGCCTCGCCGACCTTGATGACGATCTGCTCGATCGGGTAGTAGTTCTCGTCCGCGATCAAGTACGGCCGGCCACCGCTGATGTCGCTGTCCTGTGCCAGCAGAAACGCATCAACGAGGTTGTCGATGTAGACCGGGTGGTACGTCGTCCGGCCCGAGCCGAACATCGGGAACGTCCCGCTCGCGACCCTGCGGAAGATCATGTAGAAGCGTTCCGGATCCCCCGGACCATAGATCGCCGCCGGCCGCAGCGTGATCGCGGACAGGCCATGTCGCTGGCTGTACTCCGTGACGATAGGCTCGGCCTCGTACTTGGTGCGCTGGTAGTAGTCGGCCGGCGCAATGGGCGCGTCTTCGTCGGCGGGCGGATGTTCGACGTTTCCATGCACACCGCACGTGCTGCAGTTGACGAAGCGCTTCACGCCGCACCGCACCGCCTCGTCCAGGACAATGCGGGCGCCACCCACGTTCACGTCGTCATAGTGTTGGCGTGGCACGTCGAGTTCCCGGAATGCTGCCGCCACGTGGTGTACGACGTCGACGCCCTCCATGCACCGAGCCACGACCTCACGCTCGGTGACTGAGCCACGCACGATCTCCGCGCCCATGTCGCGCAGCTGTGCCTCGCGTCGACCGGGCTGGTAGTCGAGCGAGACCACTTCGTGCCCCAGCCCGAGGAGCCGCTCCACCAGCGCGGCACCCGTGAAGCCCGTTCCGCCAGTTACCAGGATCCTCATTTGATCGGTTCCTTCCGAATGTCGAATCGATCTGTCAGATGTTTCGCGCCCAACATAAAGCCAGCGACAGAATGGCCAATCCAACCGATGGCGATTCCGTACATCAACCCCTCGAGCCCCCATGTTGCGCCCACGGCGGCCCCGCCAGCGGCGAGTGCGATCGAAAACCAGCTGAACACGTTCAGCTTTACCAGGTCCGCCGTGGTGCCGATGGCCTTCACAATGGTTTTGGCGTAGCTGCTCAGCAGGCGAACGAGTCCAAGAAACAGTGCGGCGACGATCAGGCTGGTCGGCAGCACGTATTTATCACCCACGAACAATCGGACGATCCACGGCGTGGCGACCAGCAGCAAGCTGGCGGCGCCGGTATATGCGATGGCCGTCACCGCGCCTTCGCGCCGAATCAGTCGGCGCCGGCCCGCGCGGTCGTCCTCGCGGCGGAGCTGCGGAAACAGCGTGAATCCTACGCCCAGCTGAAGCATGTGAAACGGTGCGCCGACGACGGCAGCCAGGACATTGAACGTGGCCAGTGCCTCGAACGACAGCAGCTCTGGCGTCATGAGCCGATCCAGGTGGTGGAGAAACAACGCGCCGCCGGCGACTCCCCAAAACGAGATCGCCTCACGCCAATCGAACTCGGCCCCCGAACTCGGGCCGGATTCCCGGGCGCGGAGCAGGAGCGCCCAGCCAAGCAGCGCCGTCAGGCAGAATCCTCCAGTGAACATCGCGATCGGTATGAGCGCTTCCGTCATGTGAAACACGAGCGCGCCGGCAGCTGCCAGAAGCAGTACGAGATTCGTTCCCTGGTCCAGAAACAGGGCCAGGCCGAACCTCTCGTACGCCTGGAACTGCGAGGCCGCCACGAAAGACGCAGCCCCGGCCACCGTGCCGATCAGGATCAGGGCCAGTACGAGGAGGTCCAGCTCGTAGATCAACCAACAGAAGAACGTCACAACGATACCGAATACGGTTGCCGTAATGAGCAGGCGTCCCAGAAGTCCCGGTCCGGGGTCCATGCGGTTTCTGATCACGATCCCATCCGTCCCAAGCGGCGCCGTACGGGACGTCAGGTTCAGGATCGTCACCACGAGCCCCAGTAAGCCGAACTCCGGTTTCGGCAGGGCACGCGCCAGGAGGAGCATGGCTCCGGCGAACGCGGCGCCGGCAAAACTGTAGCCGGCCGCGACACGGAGTGCCGGGGAGCTCCACAGACTGCGAATCGCCGGCTTGAGCATACCCCGCCCCGAAAAAGGTTTTCGGCGCCATCGTGACGCCAGCGCCTCAAATGCAGATACCGGGCCGCAGTCCGTTGGAAAAACAACCCGAATGCGTCCCGTTCCCCCACTCACGAGACACCTCGCGTTGCGGAGACGCAACAGGACGTCGAGTTTCCTGTTGGCCGCCCGCACCAAGTCGGCGCGCAAAACTGTCACCGAACGGCGGATCGCCGTCTGAAAGTGATCTGCGCCCGGCATACTCGTTGCGTATCCGGACTATCAATGAACAAGCCCGTACCAGACCTGTCGATCGTCGTTCCCTCGTACAATGAGGCGGCCAATATCTGTCCGCTGGTGGAAGCGGTCCGTGATGCGTTGCCCGGATTGGACTGGGAGCTCGTGCTCGTCGACGACGGTAGCACGGACGATACCGGGCGGCAGATGGCCATTGCAGCATCGTCCGATCCTCGCATTCACGTGATTACGCTGGCCAGGAACTTCGGCCAGACCTCCGCCATGCAGGCCGGATTCGATTACGCCCGAGGTGACGTGGTCGTCAGCATGGATGGCGACCTGCAGAACGACCCGGCCGACATTCCCCGGCTTCTCGCGAAGCTGGATGACGGCTTCGATCTCGTCGTTGGATATCGCGTGGCACGACAAGACAGGCTCGTCACGCGGAAGATTCCGTCGTGGATCGCGAATCGGATCATAGCTCGAATCACAGGGGTATCGATCCGGGACAACGGCTGCTCGCTCAAGGCATACCGGCGGAGCATTCTCGAACGTTTCGTGCTCTACTCCGACATGCATCGATTCATCCCGGCGATGGCCGTGGCGGCAGCCGGAGCGCGGGTGGCGGAGATTCCCGTCCGTCACCATCCCAGGGTCGCCGGTGAGAGCAAATACGGCCTTTCCCGAATCTGGAAGGTCCTGTCGGACCTGCTGGCCATCAAGATGATCAGTTCCTTCCGCAGCAGTCCGCTCGTGATGTTCGGCTGGGCGGCCTCGGTTTCGGCGGTTCTGGGGATCGGGTTCGCGCTTCTGACCCTCGTGTCGGTCCCCGGCGGATTCCGATCGGGGATGGCCTACGCGTATGTGTTTCCCAGCATCGTCATTGTGCTGTTCACGTCTGCGTTTTACATGCTGCTGCTGGGGCTGATCGGAGAAGTCGCCATTCGGAGTGACCCGACTTCCGGCCCCATCGGCGTCCTGCCCCCGGGGGACGAGGCATGAGCGAGCAGGCGGGCGGACGGCCGACTGCGGTGGATGTGTCCGTAATCGTCTCGGTGACGGAACGTCCCGTCCGTCTGGCCGAGCTGTATCGGGAGTATTCGGCCGCGCTGACGTCGTCTGGTCGTCAGTTCGAATTCATCTTCGTGGTCGAGCCGTGGCACAAGGGCTCCCTGGAGGGCCTGCGCGCCCTCGCGGATCAGGGCGATCCGATTCGCATCGTCGAGTCGCGGCACGTGATCGGGGAGTCGGCGATGCTGAAGCTTGCGGCCACCCAGGCCCAAGGACGGACGCTGGTGTTGCTGCCCGCCTACTACCGGGTAGTCGCTTCAGCCATTCCGGAGATCGTCGCGGCGGTGGAAGGAGGGGCTGACCTGGCCAACTGCAGGCGCTGGCCTCGTCGTGACTCCTGGTTCAACCGCATTCAGACGCGCGTGTTACACAGCGCGGTCACCGGACTGCCCCGGACTCAGGTCCGGGATGTAGGATCGGGGGTTAGGGCGATGCGGCCGGAGGTGCTGCGGGACCTGCCGCTATACGGGGATTTCTTCCGATTCCTGCCGGTACTCGCCCTGCGCGACGGCTATTCCGTTGTCGAGGTCGACGCTGAGCAACACCCGCTCGATACGGCCCTGCGGATCTATCCGCCGGGTGTGTACATGCGGAGGGCGATCGACGTGTTCGGTCTGTTCTTCCTGTCGAGATTCACCTACAAGCCACTCCGGTTTTTCGGGCTGGTCGGCACTCTGTTGAGTGGTATCGGTGCCCTGATCCTCATGGTGATGTTCGTCCAAAGGCTCGGCGGCCGAGGATTGGCGGATCGTCCGTTGCTGCTTCTTGGTGTACTGATCTTTACGCTTGGCGTGCAGGCTATCGCCCTG
>JAOTWC010000081.1 GCA_029863105.1 Gemmatimonadota bacterium
CCGAAGAATTGGGGTTGGAGGTGCTGTCCGAGGAAGACTTTCGGCGAATGCTGGGAATCACCTGACCATGGAGAACCTCGAGATCGCCGCAGTGCTTCGCGAAATGGCGGATCTGCTGGAGATCAAAGGGGGGGTGAACCCGTTTCGAATTCGCGCCTACCGGAACGCCGTGTACACGGTAGAAGAGTATGCCACACCGCTGCGGACCCTGGTCGAGGAGGGGGCGGATCTCACAGAACTGCCTTCCGTCGGCAACGAAATGGCGTCTCACATCGTTGAACTGGTGACCACGGGCCATCTGTCCCGCCTGGTGGAGCTCGCCGCCGAAATCCCCCGCTCGCTCGTGACGCTGATCCGGCTGCCCGGCGTGGGTCCGAAGAAGGCCCGCAAGCTGTGGGACGAACTCGGCATCACGACGATCGACGAGCTCGAGGCGGCTGCTGCGGCGGGCCAGGTCGCGGAACTGGAGGGGTTCGGCGAGAAGACCCAGGGCAAGATTCTCGAAGGCATCGTCCGGTACCGGGCCCGACAGGGTCGGTTCCGCCTGGCGGAAGTCGACGAGCTGATTCGACCGCTGCTCGACTGGCTGCGAACTGACGATGCGGTGCAGCACGTCGAAGTTGCGGGCAGCTATCGACGCCGCAGGGAAACGGTCGGCGACGTCGATATCCTGGCCATCTCATCCGCCAAACAGGCGGTCATCGATCGCTTCCTCGCCTATCCCCAGGTTCTGCGCGTCGATCTGGCGGGCGAAACCCGGGCGACCGTCCACCTTGCATCGGAGTTGCAGGTGGATCTGCGCGTGCTGGACGAACAGGATGCGGGGGCGGCGCTGGTCTACTTCACGGGCTCGAAGGAGCACAACATCGCGCTTCGGAGGCGGGCGCTGGAGCGTGGATTGAGCGTCTCGGAGTACGGGGTGTTCAAACTTGCCGCCTCGGACGGAGTCGAGCCGCAGGAAGACGCGGATCTGAGCACCACCGGCCGCGAGCTGGGGGAGCGGGTCGCCGGCCGGACCGAACAGCAGGTGTACGAAAGCCTTGGGCTTCCCTGGATTCCGCCGGAGTTGCGCGAGCAGCGGGGTGAGATAGTGGCTGCCGAGCGGAACGAACTGCCGCAGCTCGTATCGCTGGAAGACATGCGGGGCGATCTGCAGATGCACTCGGACTGGTCGGACGGGAAGAACACCATCGAGGAGATGCTCGAAGCCTGCGTGTCACGCGGCTACGAGTACTTCGCGCTCACGGACCACAGTCAGGCGTTGGCCATGACCGGTGGGATGGATGCGGAGAAGCTTGCGCGGCAGCTGGCCGCAATCGACGAGATTGCCAGCCGGCATCCGGAGATCCGTTTCCTGCGCAGCATGGAGATCGATGTGCTCGCCGACGGTTCGCTGGACATCGAGGACGGGATGCTGGAACGCCTGGATCTCGTGGTCATCAGCATTCACTCCAGATTCGACCTGTCGACCGCAGACCAGACGCGTCGGCTGGTTCGCGCCATCGAACACCCCGCGAGCGACATCGTCGGGCATCCAACCGGTCGCATCATCGGCCGTCGGGATGCGATCGAATTCGATCTGGCCGAAGTGCTGGATTGCGCGGCGGAGAACCACGTGGCGATGGAGTGCAACGCGCACCCGAACCGGCTGGACCTGAGGGACACCCACATGATGGAGGCGAAGAAGCGGGGCGTGCCGATCGTCATCAGCACGGACGCGCACCGCGTGGCCGAACTGGACCTGATGTCGTACGGGGTGGAGCAGGCGCGACGAGCCTGGTTGACCCCCGGGGACGTGCTGAACGCCGGCCCACTCGAGGTTCTTCTCTCAGCGCTTGGACGAATCTAGCGCTACTCGGTGCTGTAGCGGATGTCGATGCCTCGGTTCGCCATCTCGGCAAGGTACACGTCGGCAGGGATCCCCTCGTCCGCCGGCATGACGCCGGTCGCGTGAATGACGCTGCGGCCCATGAGCAGTCCGACGACGGCCAGCGTGAACCCGGTCGTTCGCTCCATGGCCGAAATCCCCGCCTCCTCGTCTTCCCGGTCGAGCAGATCCCAACGGTGCGTCACCCGGCTTCCATCCTTGGTCCCGGTTGCCGTCACCCGCAGCACGACCTGGTCCGGCTCGGCGCGTGTGAGAAGCGGTCGCAGCACCGCGACGACGAGATCCCGCGGCACGATCCGGGCGCCCTTCACGTCGACCGGATCCGCAGACAGCAGCCCGAGATCCCGAATCAGCCGCATCTGTTCGGCGTGACCCGGGAAGCGCAGCGTCTTGTACTCCAGCTGGTCGACCCTTCCCTCGAACCGCCACGGGAGAATGGACGAACCCCCCGCCGTGTGAAACGCCTCCAGGGTGCCCAGTTCCCCGAACTCGACGTGCTCGATCTCTGACAGCGCTTCTACCTGAAACGGCTTGCCGTCGCGAATCACCCACGAGGGCGTCGTGTAGTAGTCGAGCATACCCCGCAACGAATACACGACCTGGTAGTTGAGCGGTGGGACAGGGTGCTGCGGAAGCCCGCCGACGTACATCTTCACCACTTCGATCTCGTCAAGACGGCGTATCCCCTCTGCCGCCAGGACATTCACCATGCCTGGTGCCAGGCCGACATCGGGGATCAGCGTGCACCCGGCTTCCTGGGCCGCATCGCTCATTTCGAGTTGGCCGAACAGGATCTCGGTATTGCCCCCCAGATCGGAATAATCGCAGCCGGCCTCGATGGCCAGTTTCGCGAGCGTACCGTTGAAGAAATAGGGGGCGGCGGAAAGGGCCACGTCGTGCTCTGCCATCAGCCTCCGCGTGGCCGCTTCATCCGAGAAATCCAGAGCCACCCGCTCGAGCCGAGGATCAGACTTGAGAAATCCTGCTCCGGCGTCCGCGCGGACGTCGGCCAGGGTGACCAGTTCCACGTCGTCCTGCTGCAGCAAGTCGTATGAACAGGAAGAGCCCTGAAGGCCTCCTCCGAGCACCAGCATTTTCATGTGTGGCTTCTCGTTGACGAGATGATACTCCCGTGACGACGGGCGCCAATATACACCTCACCTCGCGTCGTAACAGAGACGCGAGCGGAGCGGCTATCTCGCGGGGGGGCAACATCAGGAAAGTCGCTGGATCCGCCCGCGCGGCGATCGACGCAGACTTGTGGCCGCGGACGCGTTTGCGGCTGATCATCGGAATTCACCTTCTGGACCGTCTCGCAGCCGATCCGGGATTCGCCGGCTGTCGGCTGCCCAGCATCCGCGCGGTCGCTGCTGCGTCCGGCCATCATCGGAACACCGTAGCGGCGGTCTATTCCGATCTGCGCCAACTGGGTCTGATCACCTGTCGAACAGGCTCAGGCAGCTTCTCATCGAGGCCCGGTACGCGGTCCCATCGGGACGGTACGCGTCTCGTGTGCCGAGAATCCGCCCTGGCTGCCCTGCTCGTCGCGGAAACAAGAAGCTCCTGCGCTCCTGTCCCGTCGGACGGAAGTGCGGGCGGCCGCGAGCTGCTGATGCACCCGCTCCACCTCGTGCCTCCGGCTGGCGCAGCGTGCTTCCCCGTCGCGCCGAGCGGAGAAACGCTCTCGGCCGTGCGGCGGCTGCATCGAGGTTCGACGGCGCTGGTCCTTTCGCGAAGTCCCACGGTGCGTCGCCTCATGCGGCACACGATCCGCTCGATTCACGGCAGGTCGGTCGGAGTGGTGAGCGTGAACCCGACCGGCGCATTCCCGTGTCTGTCCGTGGCATGCGGCGCGTCCGGCACGACCTTCCTGTTCCATGATCCCGGCTGGAGGGGCTCCGACCGGCGCCTTGAGCATCAACCCATGGCTTTTCTGGACCCCCGCCTACCCTGTTTCGGCGGAGAGGAACCGTCGGCCCCTGCTGTTCGTAATGGTTGATACGGGTAGATTGATTCCGTATACTCGCCCCCTCCCCCAATGGGGGGCTGATGGCCCGTGGTGGAATTGGCAACACGCTTGGCTCTGACCCAAGAGATTCCAGGTTCGAACCCTGGCGGGCCAATCGTCCGGTATCGGTGAAGGGGCGCCGCGATGATGCGGCCGATGCCTTCGCCGTTTTGTTTGCAGGAACCGAATTTGCTGCTGGGTGCAGCCTGTTCGGTGTGGAGGGATGGCCGAGTGGCTTATGGCGGCGCCCTGCTAAGGCGTTGGGCTGAAAGGCCCGCGTGGGTTCGAATCCCACTCCCTCCGCTTGACACATCGGGACGGGTGGCCGAGTGGCTTAAGGCGCACGCCTGGAAAGCGTGTGGGCACGCAAGTGTCTCGTGGGTTCAAATCCCACCCCGTCCGCTGCGCCGCCTCGGCGGCAGACGGACGCGTCGCGTCGCGTCGACCGCGCGCCTTCGGGCGTGTCGGCACGGAGGGGTGGCAGAACGGCAATGCACCGGTCTCGAAAACCGGCGCCCTCACGGGCTTCAGGGTTCGAATCCCTGCCCCTCCGCTTCGTTCGCGCGGTTTTTCGGACAGCGATTCTCACCGGTGCTTTCACTTATGGAACTCGTGAAAGGCGTTCGCCGCTTGCGCGGCTCGGCAGCGAATCCCTGCCCCTCCGCTTCGTTCGTTCGCCGCACGGAACCCGATCCGATAGCCCGATGAGGAAGAAGCGTCGATGATCCCAGCGCGAGAAGCACTCGAACGCCTGCGAGAAGGCAACCTTCGCTGGGTGTCGGACGTTCCGATCCGCGACGGGGTTACCAGCCAGACGCGCCGCAGCGAGCTGGCGGAAGGCCAGGAGCCGTTCGCGATCATTCTCGGATGCTCCGACTCGCGCGTGCCGGCGGAATTCGTCTTCGACCAGGGCCTGGGCGACCTGTTCGTCATCCGCGTTGCCGGCAACATCGTTGCCCCTTCTCAAGTCGACAGCGTCGAGTTCGCCGCAGAGCGGTTCGGCACGCGCCTGGTGGTGGTTTTGGGGCACTCCCAGTGCGGGGCGATTCTGGCGACTCTCGAAGCACTTCAGAAGCCGACCGATGACCAGTCGCGAAATCTGCGTTCGATCGTCGACCGTGTCCGGCCGTCCGTGGAGACGTTGCTCGCGACGGAGCTCAGGTACGACCAGGACGCCCTGGTGCGGGAGTCGGTCCGGGCCAACATCCGTGCCTCAACGAACCATCTGCGATCCGGATCGGAAGTCCTCGAGCGCCTGGTGCAGAGGGAAGGGCTGCTCATCATCGGCGCCGAGTATTCGCTGGAGACCGGGCTCGTTGACTTCTTCGACAGCGCTGCCGGCGCCGGTTAGCTAAATCCTCAGCGGGCGGGCCGGGACCCCTCGAACATGATCTGCAGGTCCTCGGTGTCGCACATCTCCAGCGGATTGTGCCACTCCGCCTCTCTCCGTTTGTGCGATACCGGGTGGACGAACACGATCTTGTGGTACGGCGCAGTTTCAGACTTGTAGGCTCGATAGGTGGGAATTCCGAGGTCGAGCGGCTCCTCCTCCTGCACCGTCCACCGATCCCCCCTGACGACGACGATCCTGGGTCCGACCTTGTTGGGCTCCACTTTCGCAGACTCCTCGGTGGTGGTCCCGGCTGGGGGGCAGGCGGGACCGCTGTCAAATAATAATATACAGACGCCTTGTCTGCATACTCATTCGCCACCCTGGCGCATCATGATGAGCAACATCTTGAAGCGCTGGTCGGTGGCCACGGCGTGCGGGATGTTGGCCGGCAACAGTACAATCTGGCCGTCGTTCAGACGGTGAGACGCACCTGCCACCGAAACGGTCGCTGACCCGTCCAGGGCCAGTACCAGGGCATCATAGGGCGCCGTGTGTTCGCTCAGGCCCTCGCCGGCGTCAAACGCGAACAGCGTGACGGTGCCTCCTCCTGCTTTCACAATCGCCTGACTGACGATCGCGCCCTCCTGATACGCAACCGCATCGACGAGATCGGTTGGTGCCTGGAATCCGCGCTGCATCACCATGCGTCCCTCATATCCATTAAGGTGCTTCCCGTCAGTTCGAGATGTGGAGTATAATAGCGGCTCGGCAGGCCTGATCTCCGTGGAACCTGGCAGGGACTCTAAATGATCGTCGTGACCGGTGGAGCTGGATTCATCGGCAGCTGCCTCGCTGCGCGGCTCAACGAAATCGGCCGTGATGACCTGATCATCGTGGATGCGCTCGATGCCTCGGAGAAGTGGCGCAACCTGAGATCCCTGAGATTCTCGGAGTACCTCGACAGGGATGAACTGTTCGGATTCCTCGACGGCGGAATCAAGCTCGACGCCGTCCTCCACATGGGAGCATGCAGTTCCACGACGGAACTGGATGTCGACTTTCTCCACAGAAACAACTTCCGATACACGGAAAGACTCGCCCGCTGGTGCCTCAAGCATGGGGCTCGGTTCGTGTATGCCAGTTCCGCGGCGACCTACGGAGACGGGAGCCAGGGCTATGACGACACGGGAGATCTCGATGCCCTGCGCCCGCTGAACCCGTATGGCTACTCGAAGCATCTATTCGATCTGCAGGCCCGGAATCGTGGATGGCTGGACTACATCGCCGGCGTCAAATTTTTCAATGTCTACGGGCCGAACGAAGGCCATAAGGGCGACATGCGCTCGGTCATGGCGAAGGCATTCGAGCAGATCCGCGAGTCGGGCACCGTATCGCTGTTTCGGTCACATCGTTCCGACTGCGAAGATGGCTGCCAGATGCGCGATTTCATCTACGTGAAGGATGCCGTGGACATGGTGCTTCACCTGGCCGACCACCCGGAAGCTAATGGTCTGTTCAATG
>JAOTWC010000082.1 GCA_029863105.1 Gemmatimonadota bacterium
CGACGCGGCCGATTTCCGGAGCCGCCTCAGATCCGAACATGGCGACGCTCGTAACTCATGCAAAGTGCTCGAAACAGAGTATTGATCATCCTGGCGCTCGTGCTCCTGAGCGCGTGGTCTCTCCTTCCCAAGTCTATTCCGGATCCAGCCGATCCGACCCGTGAGACGCAGGTTTCGGCGATCAACTTCGGCCTCGATCTGGCGGGTGGGATGCACCTGGCGGTCGAGATCGACGATCCGGACGGCACGCTTACCGACGCGACGCGGGCCGATGCCATCAACCGAACGCTCACGACGATCCGCAACAGGATCGACGAGTTCGGCGTTCGGGAGCCGACGATTCAAAAGGTCGGTACGGATCGGATCATCGTCGAGCTCGCGGGTATCGACGATCCGGAGCGGGCCACGCAGATCGTGGAACGGACGGCGTTTCTCGAATTCAAACTCGTCCGGGAGGACGATGGCTTCAGGGATGCGCTGCCGAGGATTGATCGCGGGATCGTGGCGGTCGTGGGTGTTGCGGCTCTTGCACCCGCGCCCGTGGAAGACACCGCACCCGGCCTGGAAGACCTTCTGGGCGGAGCGCCGTCCGACTCGGCAGCGGATGAAGCGGCCGGTGACACGATCCAGTCGGATGGCCCGATCGGGCAGGCCGAACCGGAGCGCAGGCCACTGACCGGACTGCTGCTGGAGTCTGGTCTTCCCGGCATGTTCCTGGTCGCGGAGCAGGACGTTCCGACGGTTGAGGGCTTCCTGGCTCTGGATACGGTGGTCGCCCTCATACCCCGAGCGACCGAGTTGAGATGGGGCGCGCGCCCGACGTCGGTTGGCAGCGCCAGCTATCGCGAGCTCTACGTACTCAATGCGGACGCCCTGCTGACGGGCGACCGGCTGGAGGATGCGGGTCCGGCCGCCCGCGATCCCAACTTCAACACGCCCTACGTGCCGTTCCAGACGACCCGCCAGGGAGCGCGGATTTTCGAACGCGGCACGAGCCGCAACGTGGGCCGTTACATGGCGATCGTGCTCGACGGGAAAGTGCAGAGCGCGCCGACGATCAACGAGACGCTTTCGAGGCGGGCGCAGATCACGATGGGGTCCGGGGCGACTTTCCAGGAAGCGCAGGACCTGGCCCTCGTGCTGCGAGCGGGAGCGCTGCCGATGCCGATCAAGATCGTGGAGCGGCGCACCGTGAGCCCGTCGCTCGGACAGGACGCCATCGACGCCGGCAAACTCGCGGGAATCATCGGAATCATCGGTGTTGTGTTGGTCATGGTGTGGTATTACCGGCTGGCCGGCGTCATGGCCGTCATCGCGCTGTCGGCGTACCTGCTGTTTGTTCTCGGCGCGCTGGCCGGATTGCAGGCCACGCTAACGCTTCCCGGAATCGCCGGACTGATCCTGTCGATCGGCATGGCCGTGGACGCCAACGTGTTGATCTTCGAGCGAATTCGTGAGGAAACGGACGCGGGCAAGACGCCCCGCACGGCGGTCGAGAACGGATTTGCCGAGGCGCTGTCCGCGATCGTCGACGCCAACCTCACGACGCTGATCACCGCGGGCATCCTGTATCAGTTCGGGACCGGCCCGGTCCGCGGGTTCGCGGTCACGCTGAGCATTGGAATCATGGCCTCATTCTTCACGGCCCTGTTCGTTACCAGGACACTGTTTCTCATCTATCTCGAGCGCCGGTCGCCTGCCGACCCGCTGAGTATCTGAGCCGAGTAGCCATCATGAGACTGTTTCGCAACGCCAAGTTCGACGTCCTCGGCTCCCGACGACGGGCCTACATCCTCTCCGGGTTCGCGATCGTCATCGGCATCTTCTCGATCACCGTCCACAAAGGCTTGCGGTTCGGCGTCGATTTCACGGGCGGAACGCTGTTCGAAGTCGAGTTCTCGCAGCCGACGTCGGTAGGAGCGCTCCGTGACGCGATGTCCGCCACCGGGCTGGAGAACGCGCAGATCCAGCAGTTCGGGGCCTCCAACGACTACCTGATCCGGGTGCCCCTGTTCGAGCAGGAGAGCGGCGAATCGGTCGTCGAGTCCGTGCGGAGCGCGCTGACACAGGCATATGGAGCGGATGGCGAAGCGTGGACGAGCCGGACGGATGCCGTCGGGCCGCGCGTCGGGCGTGAGCTGCAGCGCGGGGCGTTCCTGGCAATTCTGATCTCGTTCGCGCTGACGCTCGTCTATCTCGCCTTCCGGTTCGAGTGGCGGTTCGGGGTGGCGGCGATCATCGCGACGGCGCATGACATTCTGATCACGTTCGGTTTCATCTCGCTGTTCAACGTGGAGATTACGCTCACCACCGTAGCCGCGATCCTGACGATCGTCGGATACTCTCTGAACGACACGATCGTCGTGTTCGACCGGATCCGCGAGAATATCCGCAAGTACCGCAAGGACGCGTACGTCGACCTGCTGAATCGCAGTGTGAACGAGACCCTTCCGCGCACGGTTCTGACGAGCGGCACGACGGTGATGACGCTGCTGGCGTTGTTCGTATTGGGTGGCCAGGTAGTCCGTCCCTTTGCACTGGTCCTCATACTCGGAGTCGTCATCGGTACGTTCTCGTCGATCTTCGTCGCCTCTCCGGTCCTGCTCGAAATCGAGAACCGCTCCGGCCACGCGACCGAGACCGCCAAGAAGAGCCGCTGACGGGAGGTGCCGATGCCGGGTCGGCCCTCGGAGTTGTTCGATTCTCACGTCCACCTGACGGACGAGCGGTTTGCGGGCGAAACGGACCAGGTGGTGAGCAGGGCCCGGGAGGCGGGGATCACGAGTATGGTCACCGTGGCCTCGAACGCCGGCGATGCGGCCGAAGCCCGAGCGTTGGCTCGTCGTTGCGGGATCCACAGCACGGCTGGAATCCACCCCCACTCGGCTTCCAACTGGGCGGCGGACGAAATGGACGCCGTCCGAGCGCTCCTCGCTCAGCCGGAAGTCGTGGCGGTGGGCGAAACGGGCCTGGATTTTCACTACGACAACTCACCCCGCGCCATCCAACGGGAGAGTTTCGAGGCCCACCTGGACCTCGCGCGCGATACGGGACTCCCCCTCGTGGTCCATTCCCGGGCCGCCGATGCCGACATGATCGAGGTGTTGCACCATCGCGGATCGAGCGTCCGAGGCGTCCTGCACTGTTTCACCGGCGGGGACGATCTGTTTGATGCCGGCCTGGCGGCCGACTGGTTTTTTTCGTTCGGCGGCATGGTCACGTTCAAGTCATTCGCCGGCCAGGCACAGTTGCGCCGCGTTCCGTGGGATCGGCTGATGCTGGAGACGGACGCTCCGTACCTGGCTCCCGTGCCGATGCGCGGCCGGCGAAACGAGCCCGCGTTCTTGACCCATACGTGTGCCGCGGTTGCCCTGGTGCGCGGTGCGACTCCCGAGGAGACGGCACGGCGGACGACCCGCACGGCGCGCGCCTTCTACGGACTCGGCTGATCATGGACGTCGAGCCTCGGATCCGGATTCTCGCCGACCACGTGGCGAATCAGATCTCTGCCGGCGAAGTGGTCGAACGCCCGGCGTCTGTGGTGAAGGAACTGGTCGAAAACGCACTCGATGCGGGTGCGCGGAGTATCGACATCGAGTTGAGGAACGGCGGCAAGACGCTCATTCGAGTAACCGACGATGGCGAGGGTATGGGGAGGGCGGATGCGCTGCTCGCACTCGACCGGCACGCCACGAGCAAGATCAGGCACGTCGAAGACCTGGCCTCCGTCGCTTCGTTCGGGTTCAGGGGAGAGGCGCTGCCGTCGATCGCGGCCGTCAGCCGCTTCGAGCTCGTGACATCTCCGCTGGCCGGAGGCCCCGGCACCGAGGTGCGGGTGGAATCAGGCCGGATCCTCTCTTCGAACGAGGCCGCGCGTCAGCCGGGAACGACGGTGACCGTGCGCTCGTTGTTCCACAGCGTCCCGGCCCGGGCGAAGTTTCTACGGAAATCGGCGGCGGAAACGCGCGCGGCGAGCGAAGCCGTCGTACTGCTCGCCCTCGTCAATCTGCCCGTCGGATTTCGCCTGACCTCCAACGGCCGCGAGTTGATGAACCTGGCCCCGGTGTCTTCCCCCGCCGATCGGGTCGCGGAGCTGTGGGGGGCGGCCGAAGCTGCTGGCCTCCTGGCAATCGACCGCGAAGCCGCCGGAATCCGCGTTGCCGGGCTGATCCAGCGGCCGGACGAGGCGAAGCCGGCGGGTGGAAGGCGCTACCTGTTCGTGAACGGGCGTCCGTTTCGTGACCGAGCATTGCTCAAGGTAGTGGACGATGCCTACCGGACGACGGTGGCTTCGGACCTGCGACCCAGCGTGTTCCTGTACCTCGGTGTGCCCGCCGGCGGGGTCGACGTGAACGTGCATCCGTCGAAGGCCCAGGTCCGGTTTCAGGATGAAGATGCAGTGTACGCCGCCGTGTTTGAAACCGTGCGGTCGCGACTGGCAGACATCACGAGCACGCCGGTACTCCGGGAGCGGACTGTCGGCCCGTCGTTGGCCTCCCAGCCGGACGTCGAGTCGCCAGCGGGTGCATCAGATCGAACCCCGCCTCCGCAGCTGGCGCTGTTCGTCTCCCGCGCGGAAGCGGACTCGGCGGTTCTCGAACAGGTGTCACTGGATCCGGCGATCGCGGACAGAGACCCCGCCCGCAGCGGGCCATGGCAGATCCAGGACGCCTACATCCTGATGCCGACACGGGGCGGGTTGCTGGTGATCGATCAGCATTCCGCGCATGAGCGGATTCTGTACGAGCAGACGATGCAGCGTTTCGCAGGTGCGGCCGGGGAATCGCAGCGCCTGCTGTTTCCGATCACCCTCCGGCTGTCTCCGCCCGAATACTCGGCTGCCGAGGAACTGGCCGGCATGCTCCGCGTCCTCGGGTTCGAGTTCGAGGGCTTCGGCGAACGGACGCTGATCGTCCATGCGGTCCCCCTGCTCCATCCGCGATTCGATGCCGAGGCGAGCTTGCGGGCCGTGATTCACGAGCTGGCGCACGGCTCCGAACTCGTCAACTCGGCGAGGAATCAGCACGAACGAATCGCGAAGAGTCTCGCCTGCAAGGCAGCCATCAAGGCGGGCCAGCGACTCGCCAGGGCCGAGATGCAGGATCTGGTCGACCGACTGTTCGCGACGGAGCTGCCCGGTCACGACGTGCACGGCCGGCCCACCGTGCTCCGGCTGACGCCGAATGAACTCGCGCGACGGTTTGGACGTTCCTGAACCGGGCATGAGGCCGATTCCGGCTATCCTGGGCCCGACGGCAACGGGGAAGACCCGCATCGCGATCACCGTGGCGGAGCGGATTGACGGAGAGATCGTGTCCCTGGACAGCCGGCAGGCCTACCGCGGACTCACCGTCGGCACGGCCGCGCCGACCCCGTCCGAGCTGGCGCGCGCCCCACATCATGGCATCGCGTTCATCGAGCCGGGCGAGAGGTATGGTGCGGGCAGGTTTGCCAGGCTGGCCAGCGGTTGGATGGAGAATATCATCGGCCGCGGGCGGACGCCGATACTTGCCGGGGGGACCGGCCTGTTCTACCGGGCCCTCGTGCGTCCGATCTTCCGGGAGCCCACGATCGAGACGGGTCGCAGGCAGAGGCTCGAGACCTGGCTGGAGTCTCTCGGACTCGACGAGCTGCGCCGTTGGACAGGGGCCCTGGACCCCGACCTGGCCACTCGTCTGGCGGTGCTGGACCGGCAGCGTTGTCTCCGGGCGATCGAGCTGGCACTGCTGACCGGGCGGCAGTTGACCTGGTGGCAGCGCCACGGTCCGTCCGAGACGCAGCCCGTACGCGTCACGGCCGTGCTGCTGACACTCCCGGCCGAGGATCATCGCACGCGCATTCGGAATCGGGCGGAGGCCCTGCTGGACGGTGGCTGGCCCCAGGAGGTGGAGCGACTGCTGGCGGCCGGGCACGATCTCGGATCGCCCGCCTTCAGCTCGATCGGATACCGGGCCGTGGCGGACTGGAATCGGGGCAAAGCCTCGCGCGAGGAGGCGCTGACGCGCATCGTTCGCGACACGTGGGCGTACGCGAGACGGCAGCGAACCTGGTTCCGGCATCAGCTTCCGCCGGATACGCGAGAGATTGACGCACGACTGCCCGTGGACGATGCGGCGGACCTGGCTGTCGCGGCGTGGCATGAAGGCGAACGACGAGAGAACACGGTGCCATGAAGATCGGGATCACCTGCTATCCGACGTACGGCGGATCCGGAGCGGTGGCTACGGAGCTGGGGATACAGCTGGCGGATCGGGGCCACGAAGTTCACTTCATTTCGTATGCGCAGCCATTCCGCCTGACCACGTTTCACGACCGTCTGTTCTACCACGAGGTGGACGTCCACTCGTATCCGCTGTTCGAGTATCCTCCCTATTCGCTGTCATTGGCCGTGCAGATCCACGCCGTCGCCCGGGAACGCGACCTGGATCTGTTGCACGCCCACTATGCGATACCGCACGCCACAGCCGCCTGGACGGCAAAGGAAATGCTGCGGCACGAGGGCAGCGACCTGCCGATCGCGACGACGCTGCACGGTACCGATATCACGCTGGTGGGTCAGGATCCGGCGTTCTGGTCGATCACCAAGTTCTCGGTCGAGCGCTCGGACGGGTTGACCGCGGTTTCGCAGTTTCTGCGGGATGAGACGTTCCGGGCTTTCGATTGTCCGCGC
>JAOTWC010000083.1 GCA_029863105.1 Gemmatimonadota bacterium
ATGCCTGCCTCGTCGAGTCGCCGACGCACTTGGTCCCGCCGCCCGCCGTGCACGCGAATCGTGTACTGGTGGAAGATGTGCCCCGCCGGCACCGCGGGCGCCGTCACTCCATCGAGGCCCGCCAGCATCTCGCCGTAGCGGATCGCCGCGTCCCGGCGGCCCAGGTTGTACTCGTCCAAGTGCCGGAGCTTCACTCGCAGCAGCGCCGCCTGGAGGGCGTCGAGCCGCGAGGCATAGCCGAGCATCTCGTTCTGATACCGCGTCCGCTCCCCGTGCGTGCGAAGCATGCGGGCCGTGTCGGCCACGCTGTCGTCGTCCGTCACGAGCAGTCCACCGTCCCCGAACGCTCCCAGGTTCTTGGTCGGATAGAAGGAGAATGCCGCCGCATCGGCGAGCGCACCCGTCATCTGATCCTCAAACCGGGCGCCGATGCTCTGGGCCGCGTCCTCGAGCACGCGCAGGTCATGCCGCGAGGCGATCTCGGCTATGGGACTCCAGTTAGCACTGTAACCGTACAGGTGTACAGGTAGAAGAACGCGCGTACGGTCCGTGATCGCCGGTTCGATCAACCCCGGATCAATGTTGAAGCTCTCCGCCTCGATGTCCACGAATACCGGCGTCGCGCCGATCACGGAGATCGCCTCCGCCGTCGCGAAGAACGTGAACGGCGTCGTGATCACCTCGTCGCCGGGCTCGACGCCGAGAGAGCGCAGGCCGATCATCAGCGCGTCCGTCCCGGAGTTCACGCCGACGGCGTGGCGAACGCCCAGGTAATCGGCGACGTCGCGCTCGAAATGCTCGACGTCAGGACCGAGCACGAAGCGCCCCGAGCGCAATACCCGAAGCGCCTCGCCCTGCAATTCGTCCCACAGAGCCTCGTGCTCGGGAGTCAGGTCCAGGGCCGGGACGCGGTCCATGGTCAGTTGCGGTAGGCCTTCATCAGCACGTCCGCCACTTCGGGCCGCGTGAACTCGCCCGGTGGACGCTCGCCCCGGGTAAGCATCTCACGAACCTTCGTGCCGGACAGGAATACCCTGTCCTCCGGGCCGGACGGCGACGTCTTCGCCGAGGACATCTGGCCGGTGAGCTTGCAGTAGAACGCGTGCTCGAACTTGAGAGGTACGATCCCGAGCGCCGCTCCGTCGATCTCGTCGAAGATCTTCTGCGCGTCGTAGGTGCCGTAGTACGACCCGACGCCCGCGTGATCCCGCCCGACGATGAAGTGCGTGCAGCCGTAGTTGCGCCGCATGATCGAGTGATGAATCGCCTCGCGAGGTCCGGCGTAGCGCATCGCCGCCGGCAGCACCGACAACATCACCCGATCCTTCACGAAATACTTGTCGAGCAGCACTTCGTAACACTCCATGCGCACGTCGGCGGGAATGTCGTCCGACTTGGTTTCGCCGACGAGCGGATGAATGAGAAGCCCATCCACCATTTCGAGTGCGCACTTCTGCAGGTATTCGTGGGCCCGGTGGATCGGATTGCGCGTCTGGAACGCGACGATCGTCTCCCAGCCCCGCTCCGCGAACGCCGCGCGGGTCTGGGCAGGCGTCAGGTTCGCCTCCGGGAAGCCGCTGATGTCCGCGGCGTAGCAGTACTCGATCCGTCCCGAGAGACAGATCGGACCGGTTCGGTGGATCGCGGCGACGCCCGGGTGCTCCAGATCTTCCGTGCCATACACGCCGGCTGCTTCCGCGGCGACGTCGCGGTCGAACCGGCCGGTCACGTCGATGATACCGGCCAGATCACCGTTCGGGGCAATCAGCGCCGCCCGCACCCCATCGGATACCGATGCTGCCTCGTCGGCCGTGCACGGCAGGACGATCGGTACGCCCCACGGCAGACCGGAGGGCAGCTGCAGGTCGCTCACGACCGAGCGCCAGGTCGTCTGATCCATGAATCCGTCCAGCGGTGACAGCGCGCCCACCGCGATCAGGTACAGATCGCTCAGCGTGGATTCGCCGAGTTGAACGGTGGGAAGGCCTGCCGCCTCCGACCGGAGCTCCGCCGTCCGGCCGCCGGTCGTTGTCCGGTCCACGAGGGTTCCGCCGTATGCGGGGAGACTCATATCACATCAATCCTGATTCGAAGATGATTCCAGGTATTGACCCGTTCGCAGGTACTCCAGGATGAAGTCCACGGCTTCGACGACCGACATCTCCGCCGTGTTCACGGTAATCTCGGCCTGCTCGGGTGCCTCGTACGGCGCGCTGATGCCCGTGAACTCCGGGATCTCACCGGCCCGCGCCTTCTTGTACAGACCCTTCGGATCTCGCTGTTCGCAGACGTCGAGCGGGCAGTCAACGAACACTTCGATGAAGTCGCCGGGCCGGTCGGCTATGTTCCGCACCCGGTCCCGGTCGTCCCGGTAGGGCGAAATGAACGCCGTGAGCACGAGGGCGCCGGCATCCACGAACAGCTTCGCGACTTCGCCGATCCGGCGGATGTTCTCGGTGCGGTCCGCGGGGGAGAATCCCAGGTCGCCGTTCAGTCCGTGACGGACATTGTCGCCATCCAGCACGTAGCTGAAGCGGCCTTGCTCGTACAGGCGCCTGTCGAGTTCGTTGGCAAGCGTGCTCTTGCCGGAGCCCGACAGTCCCGTGAACCAGATCGTTGCGCCCTTGTGTCCGCGGCGCGCCTCCCGGTCTTCCCGCCCGACATGAGTTTCGTGCCAGACCACGTTGCTCGACTTGCCCATGTCTTCTTCACCTATCAAGAGTACGGACCGACGGCGCCCGGGGGCGCTTCGGTCCGATGTTCGTCATTCTGGCTGTCAGGGGTCGAAACCCAACTTACCGGAAGTGACCTCGCGCACCAGTGGGAGCGCCTCGGCCCAGACGTCGGCGCGGGACGCGAAAATGCCGTGCAGCTGCCGAGGCTCCTGCTTTCCGTACGCCAGTGCTTCGCCGCGGCAGTCGGACACGCTCCCCCCGGCACCGCGGAGCACGGCTTCCGGAGCGCACGTATCCCACTCCCGCAGAAACGGCACGGGATGGACATAGACCTCGGCGTCTCCCGTCGCGATGAGGGCGCACTTCAGCCCGACCGATCCCGACAGCACGCTGCTGGCTCCGAGCCGGTCGGCTACCGCCGTGGTGAGGGGATCGGGGTGGGAGCGGGAACGGACCATGCGCACCGTCGCCGGCCTGTCGGCGGCGAGCCGAAGCGGCCGGAACGGTCCGACAGAGACCGCGGAGCCGTTGACCGGGCCCTCCCACGTCGTGTCGGCCACCCAGGCGCCGCCGCTCGAGACACCGAGGTACAGGCGACCCGGGTCGGGTTGGAGAACGGCCCCCAGGCGGGCGGACCCATCCTCCGCCAGGCCCACCATCACGGCGAACTCTCCGTTGCGCGCGATAAACTCCTTGGTCCCGTCCAGGGGGTCCACCACCCACAGCCGATCACCGGTGACGTTCGGCGGCGACGGCGCAGACTCCTCGCTGCGAACCGGGTCCGTCGGGGCGCGAGCGGCGAGGACGGCCAGAATTGCGTCGTTCGCCGCGTGGTCGGCGTCCGTGACCGGGTTGTCGAGGCCCTTATCGGTGATGCCGAGATCAGCCCTGCGATAGAACCCGCGCGCCGCCAACCCGCCGCTGATCGCCGCGACGGCCGCCGTGCGCAGGTCGGCCGCGACCGCCGGGGGACAGTCCGACGGGATGGCCTCCGTCCAGTCGATACGTCCCGTCACGTCTTCACACGCGCGAACAGGTAGGCGCCGGCGATCAGGAACATCCCGTTCGGCAGCCACGCAGCCACGGGTGGCGGAAGCACACCACTGGCCCCGAGCGCTTCGGCGACCCGATGCAACCCGAGCAGCAGGATCGTGGTCACGAGTGCGATTCCGATGGCCAGGGAAGCTCCTCCGCGGCCCGTCGAACCGACCAGGGGCGCCCCGAACAGCACGATGATCAGGCAGGTGAACGGAAACGCGATCCGCATCATCAGCTGCGTCTTCAAGCCTCCGGTGCGGCTTCCGGATCGATCCATGGCATCGATGTAGCTTCGCAGTTCCGCGTAGCCCATCTCGTCCTCGTTCTTGGACTTCGCCAGCAAGTCCACCGGCGTGTCGGTGAACGCCGCCTGGTGCAATTCCTCAAACCGGAAGGCGATGGTTCTCGCCGGCTCCGGAAACATCCGCAACGTACCTTCCTTGATGATCCACCGTCCGCCCGCCGAGTCCCATTCTGCCCGCGGCGCGTCCACGGAATAGGACGGATACGGATACCCGGTGCCTTCACGGTCGACGCGGATCTGATCGATCCGGGTCAAGGCTTCCGTATGCGTAAGCCTCTGTATCGAGTAGTACCGACCTCCATGTCCGCGGAACACGAAGGACAGCCGGGAGCCCTTGCTGCCGGACTCGCCAAGCGCGTCTTCCGACAGGCGATTGGCATGGGGCACCACTTCGGTCAGGGACAGGGCCGCGAGGCTCATGCCGAGACCCGCGACGAGCAGGGGGCCCGTGATGCGGTGAAAGCTCATCCCCCCCGCCTTGGCTGCCGTCAGCTCGGAATGGCGCGACATCGACGAGACCGTAAACACGGCCGCAAGGAGACTGGCGATCGGGAAGGCCAGGAGCATGTTGTACGGGAATTGGTACAGGTAGTGGAGAAGCACGGCACCCGGACTCGCTCCATCGCGCAGGAACGTGTCGATGCTGTCGGTAAGATTGATCACGATGAAGATGAACGGGACACCAATCACACAAACCAGGAAGATTCGCAGGAACTGGCGCGCAACGTAGCGATCTAGCGTTCTCACCCGCCGGCTCTCCGTGCCTTGAAGAACGTCCCGACGCCCAGGCCGAGGAACAGAACGTTCGGCGACCACATGGCCCAGAACGGACTCAGCAGCCGCTGGTCGGCCAGGTGCTCGCCGCCGATGAGGGCGATGTAATAGGCCGTAAACACGACGAAGCTCGCGCCGACGACCATGGATACGCCCCCGTGCCGGTAGCGCACGGCGATCGGCACGCCGATCAACACGAATACGATGCACGCGAACGCGATCGAGTACTTCTTCCACATTTCCACTTCCAACCGTCCCGCATCCTTCACATACTGATCCAGTTGCGCCGCCTGGCTCCGAAACGTGTTCAAGGCGGATGCCGGACTCGCGAGCCTTCGTCCGCTACGCCATCCCGTGATCGCAGCCTGAGATGTGTCCGGAGGTATCGTGTCCTGCTCGACGAGTCCGCCGAGCAGCTGGCCGGTATACGCTACCGCGAGGGCCTCGCTCGTGCGCCCGGCGTCGGCGGCACGGGCGAGGTTCTGCCTGGCCTTGGCGCGCAGCGAGTCGATCGACATCTCGCGGTCTCCGCGCCGCTGACTGTCCTGTCTCTCCAGCTCGTTGCCGATCTCCGACACGCGAAGGAACTGGACTTCGAACCAGGTCCGCTGGAATTCGTCGGGCGAATCGAACTCCGTCTCGTTTACCACTCCGTCGTACAGGGTCAAGTACAGGTCCGTCTGGTTGTCGTTGAACTGCATCGTGCCGCTGTCGGCGAAGATCGTGCGCATCTTCTGCGGCCGCGTCGCATCCCAGATCGTGACATCCTCGAGGCCGCTCGTCTCGGGATCGATTCGCAGGGCCTGCAGAAACAGCTTTCGCTTGACGACTTCGTTGACGGCCCGTTCTTTGAGGGCGAAGGTCGGCGACTTTCGGCTGATGCTTCGGGTGAGCAGCTGCAGCCTGTGATTCGTGTCCGGAAGCACGCTGTCGTTGAACCACACCAGGCCAATGGCGACGAGCGCCGCCAGCACGAGAACCGGCACGGTGATCCGGAACAGGCTCACCCCGCTCGCCTTGATCGCCGTTATCTCGTTATCCGCCGCCATCCGGTTGAACGCGTAAAGCACCGCAACGAGAACCGCCATCGGTATGATTACAGCCAGGATGAACGGCACGGACAGCGCGAACACCTCGGCAATGACGCGCCAGCCGAGCCCTTTTCCGATGAGGTCGCCAAACCGCTTGGCGAGTTGATCGAGCAACATCAGCAGCGTGAGCGCCGTAACCGCGAATGCGAACGGGGCCACGAGCTGACGAAGCGTGTAACGCGTGAGAGTCCGCACAGCCTGTTTCCGTGAGTGTTTGACTTTGTTCCGGGCCGGCGTGAATGTACCGCGACATGCCCACGAAAGCTCCAGCTTGCCGCGAGCGGCCGCTGGCCAAGTCCGTATGATCCGCCATCCGAACGCCGCGCCTCCCGAATCGGTCGTTATCGTGCGCCTGAGCGCCCTGGGCGACACGGTGCATGTCATGCCGATGGTCGCTTCGCTGCGCAACGCCTGGCCCGAAACCAGGATCAGCTGGGTCGTCCAGCCGACGACGCATCGCCTGATGGCTTCCCATCCGGATGTGGACGAATTCCTGGTGTTCGAGCGAACCGGCGGGATGCGCGCGTATGCCCGATTGCGGCGAGCGCTGACCGGCCGGACGTGGGATCTGGCGCTCGTACCGCACACGGCTCTGAAGGCAGGCCTTGTCGCTGCGATGATCCGGGCGCCCAGGAAGCTCGGATACGACCGGGCCCGGGCCCGCGAATTCCACCGGTTGTTTACCACGGAGAGCATTGCGGCTCACGCGCCGCAGCATATGCAGGACGAATTTCTCGAG
>JAOTWC010000084.1 GCA_029863105.1 Gemmatimonadota bacterium
ACTCATCGCCATCTCCAACCTGCCATGCCTTTCGATCCCGATAGATTTCCAGTGAGAACTCCTCGGGGATCTCGAAGTCGGCGGTGCCCGGACGCTTGCGATTCACGATCGGCTTCTCCACGCGATCGGCTCGGAATACCCGGATGTCATCTCGGAGCGAATCATGACCGACGACGTACCAGGCGCCCATTTCGAACAGGATTCCGTATGGCGCGATCTCTCGCGCCAGGGACTGTTCACGGTCGGGAGACCGGTAGGAAAAGGAAACGCGTTTGCGCCTCAGCAGAGCATCCGACAGAACATCCAGCGTACTCGGCAGGTCGGGCTGGAAGGTCCCGACAACCCTCAGCATCGGCAGATGGTCGTCCATCGAATCCAGATCAAACGACAGCTTCCCCAACGCAGACCGGGTGTCCGCGGCAAACGGCGAATCTGCGATCGTGAGCGCCGCTCGCAGCGCGTCGAGAGTTTCCTCGAGATCTTCGGCGGCTACCGCGAACCGCTGTTCCCGGCTGTTCCGACGCGGGAGGGAGTCGAGTCCGTCGCCAACGCTGACGCTGGGAAGGTAGAACTCCGCTGCCCGCAGGCGGTATCCCTCGGCCAGTTCGCCTCCGTAGGCCACCACGAACTGCTCGGTTTCGATGGGGATTCCGGCTGCACGGAGCTCGTCCTTGTCCCGCTCGAACATCCGTCGAACGGAATCGGCGCTCGTTGCAGAACCGTCCGGTCGGGCCGTTCCGTATGCCGGCACCGCCGCGAACAGCTCGTCTACGGTAGCCGGAGTTCGGCGCCCCAACAGGAACGCAAGCAGATCGAGCCAGCGCTGCGTCTTTGTGATCCTGTCCGTCGGCATGGGCACGGGACTCAGCGGTACCCGGCGGCCGAGAACGTATCACAGGCTTCGAGCCGCCCGGACTCCAATCCGGCACGGAACCACCGCATGCGCTGCTCTGAAGATCCGTGTGTGAACGACTCGGGAGAGGCAGCCCGCCCCGCGTTGTTCTGCAACCGGTCGTCCCCGATCGCTGCGGCGGTGCGCAGACCTTCCTCCACGTCACCCGGCTCGAGTACCGTACCGCCACCCGGTGCGTTCGCCCGGTTGGCCCACAGTCCCGCGTAACAGTCTGCCTGCAGTTCGAGCAGCACGGACAGTTCATTCCGGCTCTCGGGAGAGCTGCGTTGCGCGTCGCGCACCGCGGCCGAGGTGCCCAGGAGATTCTGCACGTGGTGACCCACCTCATGTGCGATCACGTAGGCGCCGGCGAAATCGAATTCCTGCGGCGACACACCCGCCATCCGGCCCAGGTCCCGGAAGAAACCGAGGTCGATGTATACCTGTTTATCCGGCGGACAATAGAACGGACCGGTCGCCGCGCTGTTGAGACCGCACGCCGAACGAACGGCATCGGTGAACAGGACCAGAGTCGGAGGTTCGTACGTGCCGCCAGCCGCTTGAAAGACGTCGGTCCAGACGTCCTCGGTCATTCCCAGCGTTGCTGCGGTGAACTCGGCCAGTTCATCTTCCGCCGCACTGGGCTGGCGGGGCGCAGCAGGTACCGCTCCGCCTCCGTCCAGCAGGGCGGAGATGAACGGCAGCGGATCGCCCCCCAGCAGCACGACAACCAGTACGATCACGACGCCCAGACCGCCTCCGACTCGCAGCCCGCGCCCGCCGACCGCGCGACCTCGCCGGTCGTCTACGTTCGTACTTCTGCGACTCTGCTTCCAACGCATCGGGTGCTCCAGTTCGTGGTGTGCGGCTCGGCAGCGGGGGTGAATATATGGCGGATCGGCCGTCCGGCGAACTCTGTCCGGGGGTTGTATGTTTTGTAGATATGTCCAAGTCTGGCCCGTGCGGACGCCGGGCTCAGGCTCCCATCAAACGACGGGTACGTGCTGATGAGAACTGCTGATTTCGCGCGATGTGTGGCCTCCCTGGCAGTCGCGGTCGGTTTCGTTTCGTGCGCCGATAATCCGACCTTACCGGATCCCGATCCCGATCCGGAGTTTCTCGGGAGCACGATTGCACCGGGTCCTGTCAACGTACTGAGCGCCGTGGTCACGGTAACGGCCACGGGCTTTGAAACAGCCGCACTGCGGATGCGGACACCGGGCGAGCCGGACATGGTCTCGCCGCCGTATGCGTTCGACGGCCGCGAAAGCCGCCCGGCTGCGCTGGGACTGCTTCCGGAAACGACCTATGAGATCGACGTTCTCGTGACGGCCGATGGAGAGACGCAGCTCGGGGAGATGCACTCGTTTACCACCGATGCTCTACCGGCCTGGGTCCCGACGATCACCCCCGTCGGATCGCCGAGCGTGGAAGGATACGTCGTGCTGTCGCATCCGCCCGGGGCGATCATCATCGACAACCAGGGACGAGTCAGGTGGTACGTCGGCGATCCCGACGGGCCGATATTCGGCTTCCTCACCAGCTTCATGGCCCATCCCAACGGCGAATACACACTGAACGGTCTGAACGACCAGCTCCGGGTGCATCGGGCGATCAACGAACTCGGCGAGGAGGTCCGCCTTCTGGCGTGCGTGGGTCGCGAGACCCGGTTTCATGAGATCCGGGTGCTGGCCGACGGCGGATATTGGGTAGGGTGCGAGAACCCGGTCCCGACCGACCTGTCGTCGCGCGGGGGCAACGCCGACGGGGAGGTCATCTGGACGGTGTTCCAGCACGTCGGTCCGGACGGGAGCCTGGAATTCGAATTCAACACAGCCGACCATTTCAGCCTGGACGACATCGACCAGGACGTGTTCGTTGGCGTGTCGCAGGTCAACATCACGCACGGAAATGCCATCGATTTTGACACTGACGGCAATCTGCTGTTTTCGTGGCGCAGCCTGAACGAGGTGACCAAGGTCGACGCCGTGACCGGCGAGGTGATCTGGAGGTTGGGCGGCAACGCGAGCACGCTCACCGTGGTCGATGACACGCGCGCGTTCGAGAGGCCGCATGGACTCCGTGCGGTCGGCCCGGGACTCGTTCAGCTGCTGGACAACGGCTCGGTCGCGCCGAGCCGACTCGTGCGCTATGCCGTGGACGAACAGGCAATGACCGCCACCCGCGTGCTCGAGTTCGTCACCGAAGAAGGGTCGTACACGTCCACCGGCGGCAGCACGGAGGTCGTAGGCACGGATCACGCTCTCGTGTCGTTCGGCACCGTCGGCAAGGTGGTGGAAGTGAATGCCGCCGGCGTCGAGACGTTCGACCTTACTGGAGTCGAGGGGACCTATATCTTCCGGGCCAGCCGGATCTCCTCGCTGTACGCGGCCGAGCGTGCGGGTGACTGAACTACACGGCGGTCGCTGAGATCTCCTCGACGAGGAGTTCCGGATGCGAACGTGGGACAGCCACGCGGAAGGCGATGAACGGAAACAGCGGGTTGGGCAGCCAGTACATCCAGCCCGCGCTCCTGATCGGCTCCTCCCCCGGGAGCCTCAGGTCCATCCACACGTAGAGGAACTTGCAGAAGCATACGCCGGGGATGTAGTTCGGCTTAAAGGCATCCGTTCGCAGATGCTTACGACCGATATACACATTGCCTTCGAACGGGGTCATCCCCCACCCCTTCGGCCCTTCTGCGAGCAATCTGCCGGAGGGGCCGTGCGTGACGCGGATGAACGTCTGCCCCTTACTCATGTCGTAGAAGCGACCTGATCAGGGGCACGCGGAAATCGGAATCTGACACGAAGTATCCACCCAGAACCGACAGCCTGCGTTCCGGTCCGATGTCAATCTGATCGAGGAGGACGACTCCGTGTCTCCGACGAATACGGTCCGCAGCGTGTCGCCCCTGATCCGATAGTGCATCTCGTCGTGCTTGCGGACCCGTCGGTGTCGCAGGAACGAGTACCACACAGGCAATCCCTCGGAGATCTCGGCGAAGGCCGCGTCGTCGATCAATCCTGCCTCACGAGCGGCCTGCAGGTTCTCGCCCGCGGCGTCCAGAAACTGGCCCAGGCTGACACCGCGTAGAAATCGTATCCTCGCCCATACGTCCGTCGCTTCGAGCGCAGCGGCGGCGACAGCTTCATACACGACGTCGGGGGCCTCCTCCAGTGCCGCGCCAGCCCTCACCCTTGCATCATCGGCAGCCGCGAACCAGAGCTCGAGCGTGAGCACGTCCACCTTGAACAGCGTCTTCTCGAGCTTCATCGACATCGCAGGGTAAGGCCCGGAGGCCAGGCCGGAGGTGTCCACGGGGACGGGACGGGAAGGAACTTGCCCGTGAAGCGCCGCCGGAACCACGACGAACGACAGCAGGCCCGCGATCAGCTTGGCGGAGAGGTTGCGGCTGGTTGATCTCATCTCTTCGGCAACAGCGTCCGGCCCGACCGGGTTCCTCTAACTGCCGACTCGCTCCAATTCCTCGTCGAGAGCCGCGGCCACCACACTGTATGCCACGGCACCCCCTGGGACCGGAATCCCATTCACGAACAAGGCGGGCGTCCCGGTTACCCCGGCAGATCGACCGGCCGCCAGATCGTTCTGTATCGTCTCGACGTAGCGGCCCGTGTCGAGGCATTGGTCGAACGCCGCCTGATCCAGACCGAGTCTCCCGGCTTTCTCCTTGAGATCTCGCACGAGCAAGCTCTCCTGCTCCTGGAACAGCAGATCGTGATAGGCCCAGAATTCCCCCTGTTCGTCGGCGCACAGCGACGCCTCCGCGGCCTTGAACGCGTTAGGATGGATCCTCGTCAGAGGAAACTGCCGATAGACGATCTTCACTCGGCCCGCATAGTCCTCCTCGATCCGTTTCAACGTCGGGAAGAATCGACTGCAGAACGGGCACTCGAAGTCGGAGAACTCGACGAGCGTGACCGCGGCGTCTTCAGGCCCGAGGGCCGGCGCACCTTCGTTATCGATCACGAGGCGGAACGGCGGAAGGTTGTAGCGGACACTGTACTCTTCCGCGAGGCGGTCCTGGAGCGTCTTCTCGGCCTCGACGCGCCGTGAACTCGCCAGGTAGTCGCGGATCTGCTCACGGACGTCGCCCAGCGTCTGCCCGCGGAGGCGGGATTGATTGGCCCGGTAGATCGCCTGGATATCGTCCTCGGTGACCTCTTCCACTCCAATTTCCGCCGCCAGCAAGTCAGCTACCGACATACCGCGCTTGTCCGCTTCGGCGGCCAGCAGCCGTTGTCGCAGCAACGCCTGAACAGCATCGCTGAGCAACGTGTGCCGTTGCTGCTGGTAGTTCACCTCCAGGGCGTCCAGCTGTTCGCCGACCCGGGCGCGCACATCGTCCAGAGTGATGGGGTCGTCACCGATCAGGGCGAGTACGTCCGGCGTCTCCGCCGCGTCACCCGATACGGCGACCGTCGGCCGGTCGGCTGGAGTGGAGGCGGTCTGGCTATCTGCGCAGGCAGTCGGGATCGCGAGGAGTGCAAGCAACAGAACTGTCGTCGGTAGCGGCCTGTGCCCCTGGTGATGTGTGCGGTTCATGTCGCGCCATTCGGTTCAGATTGTCTTGTGAGCACCAGTCCGGGCCTGGAGCGGCCGGTCCGCAGAATAGGACTGTCGCCACGCACTGCCAAGCTCCGGATGCACGAAGGGGCGGCGTGTCGCCACGCCGCCCCCCCGGGGGTTGATGTGAAACTGAAGGACCGGTCCTAGAACTGCATGGTTTCGAACGCGGTCTTCGTCAGTTCGGCTGACAAGCCGCCGGCACTACCGAAGTGGACGTCGCCAATCGCCGGATCATCCGAGCACGACAGGTGCACCTTCAGGTTCTTCGAAGGCACTCCGTTGAGGCTGAACCGGAGATTCTGGCTCTCGAAGAAATCACCTACGAGAGGTTCGATCGTGAACAGTTCGCCGACGGTGGACGGACTGCCATCGACCGGCGTGAACAACGCGCTCTCCAGATTTCCATTGTCATCCGTCCAGGCGATGTTCATCGGGCTCGAACTCAGCGCGGTCACCTGCAGCGACACCGACGTCAGGCGATCACCGGGGCCGCAGACTGCGACATCGTCGTTGATAATCGTGCACGTGGCGCTTTCACCGATCCCCAGCGTCACCTGGTTGCCGACCTGGGTGCCGCCCACGCACGCCCAGTTGCCGGCCGTATAGAACGGCGGTCCGGCGGACTCAGACAGCGTGTACGTACCGGCGCTCACATCGGAGTCGGCGCCGCCGGCTCCGGAGATGGGCGTTGGTCCGGCGGCGAACAGCGTCCAATCGGTCGGTACCGCCCCACCGCCGTCATCATTGACCACGACTTTGACCAGCGTCAGATGAGCCGGATCGTCGTCGTTAGTGATGGTGCACGTCTTGTCGTCGCCAAGCGCCAGCGTGACGGAACCGTCCGCCGCGCAATCGCCCGTCCACACTCCGGCCGTGTAGTTCGCCACCACGGTCTCACTGGCCGTGAAGGACCCGGCGCCAACCGACTGGGCAACACCCCAAGGCACGTTGCCGCCGTCAATCTTGGCCTGGAAGTCGTTGGCCTCGGCCGTGCCGCCATGATCATTCACCACGATCTTGTTCAGCGTCAGGAACGCCGGATCGTCGTCGTTGGTGATCGTGCACGTCTTGTTCTCACCGAGCGCCAGCGTTACGGAACCGTTCGCCGCGCAGTCACCACCCCAGGCGCTGGCC
>JAOTWC010000085.1 GCA_029863105.1 Gemmatimonadota bacterium
CCGCTCGCTGGCCTCGCGGATCCCGATCGCTCCGAGCGAAAACGAACTCGCCTGGCCGGAACTCCGGGCCCTGTACTCGAGATTCAGTCGGTAGCGGAAACTCGATGCTCTGATTTGATCGATGGGTTCTTCGTAGATGTCGGGATTCTGATCGGATGCCGCCAGCGGAAACGGCGCACCGAGAGACAGAATGGGCGGGGGCTCGAGAAACGGCTGCAGCGTCGGGAAGACGAGGTAGCTCCCCGCGATCACTCCGAGCCCACCCGAGGACGCCGGACGCCAGATTCGGCCGGCATCGAGTGCATCGTCGTTGGGGGCATCATCCAGACCGAAGATCTCGAGGAACGCGAAGTCTTCGCCGCCCGCCTGGCGAACGACGGGTCCCGATCCGATCGGCCCCTGCGAAATCGTCAAGACGATGCTGCCGGACTCCACGTCGTCGGAACTGGATACCCGGTACACCTGGTGCATTTCCCGCTCCCAGGTGATCCCGCCCGGCCTGTGGGTCTCACCGTCCTTGAGCAACGCCAGTTCCGGCAGTGCGCCGGAGCCCGTGTTTGCGATCTCTCGGAATATTTCCTCGGCGTTGAAGTCGCCTACCGTGTCGCCCGCCACCGAGATGTAGGTAGCGGCCAGAGCTTCGTTGGGCTGGATTCGCGACTTCATGACGATCCACAAGCCGCTGTCGTGCACGATGTAGTCGTCGCCCTCCACGAGGGGCCGGAAGAACCCCTGGAACTCCGTCGAGTCCGGAAGGCTCGGATCCGCAGCCGCCGGTCGCACAGCCACGGCGCGAGCCTGAATGATCCCATCCTCGACATTCTGCGGTTGGCCCGTCTGGACCTCGTGCCTGTATAGCTTGATGGCCGATCCGGGCCGGAGGTTGAGGGGCACCTCCGTACCGTTCAGCGAGGTCACATCGATGTGGGGGTACGACGGGAACTCGCGCGGATCTACGATGAAGAAGAACTGCCCGTCTGCGTACCCGGCGTCGTCGATGACCGCTTCGAAGTCCTGGAGGACGCCGGTCTGCCCGCTTCCACCCACGTCCAGCGTCAATCGCCTTGTCTGGACGCTGCCGTCCTGCTCGGCCAGCACGGCCTGGACCTTCATCGGGCCCAATCGGGCGTTGGTGCGGATGCCGAAGTTGCCCGCCGGAATGCCCCGCGAAATGAACCGGGACTGCGGCAGGGGAAGCGAGACCTCACCCACCTCGACGAACTCGAGGATTTCGCCTGGCTTACCCTGATAGAACACGTTGAGGTTGTTGGTTGCATCGAATTCGCGGGTCTGGTCGAAATCAACGTCCAGATGGATTCGCTCCGAGATCGTGCCGTTTACTCTGGCCCGAAGTTGGAACTCCGGGCGGATCGAGGGCGTGGCGCTGGCGTTGCACTTCTGGCCCGTGCCGAGTGTGCAAGGGTCGAATGACTGCCACTCGGACCCGATCTGACCGGTGCCGTCGATCTCGATGTCCAGGTCGGCGAGCTCGGCCAGAGCGTCCGGCAACAACTGGACGCGTTGTTCCGGCGTGATGGCATCGAGTTCGTCTTCGTCGGCGATCGGCGCGTCGAAGAACCGGCGGGTGTCGAAATCCTCGGGAAGCTTGTCCAGCGGAAGGAACACCATCCACAGCGTGTCGCGTTGCGCCGCGAGACGTCGATTCTGCCCCTCTGTCCGTTCAGCGAGCCATGCGCTGGCTGGCTGACCGAGCCTCCGGGAGCGTGGTCGCGCGACGACCAGCGAAGAGGTCAGATCGACACGCCACACGTAGGGAACGCGGGTCAATCCCACAGGAAGCCCCGTCGGCAGTGCTGGAGTTACCGAATCGGCGACCACCGGAGCATCCTGCCCGATGGACTCACTCGGGAGCAGGTACACGGCGCCGAGGGCAATGGCCAGGCGGCCAAGGTCGCGTCGCCGGTCGCGCAGATGCTTACCGATGGTCAGGCGCAGGTCTCCGCTCACACGGCTCGGGTGACAGTTGGACAGCGGTCGGGAACGTCGGGCTCAGCCATGGCGGCTGAATATAGACAGGCCTGTGGAACGGGGAAACAAACTCCGCGTTGCGACGCACCCCGGTCAGAACACGAACGTCATTTCCGCCCAGTCGGCGACAGCGAGACCGTCACGCCGTGCCGGAAAGTAGTCCATCGAAAGCAGACCCTTGCGCAACTCGCGGTCGAACCCCGAGTCCGGGATACGGGGCTCCACCTGGATTTCCCCGGTTGGCTTCCCGAGTGCATCGAGCTGCACTCGAACTGTCACCCGCATGCCTTTCACATCCCTGGGTGGATCCCACAACGGGGTGATGGAGCGCGGGCTGGCTTCCGAGTGCCGATCGTCTCCCTGGGCGTCGCTCCCACCGTCTCCACCGCCGTCCGCCTCGGCCCTGCCCGGTCCCCCGTTCTCGCCCATCGCAGCGGCGCCGCCGCTCGGACCGGACAGGGCGGCTGTCAGAACGGACCGCTCCGGCTCCTGCACGTCCACGTCGGGTTCGTCGAAGCGTGGCACGTTCGACGGGGGAGCCGGAATCACGATGGGACGAGGTGCTGCAATCGCAATCGCCTGCATCTCTCCGCCGCCGGATGCGGCGCGGAAGTCGCCGGCGCGCGGACCCGCCGCCAGGGATCTCTGGTCGTTCAGGTTGCTCGTTCGCCAGCCGAACAGCAGCAGAACGTGAACGAGCAGGGACAGGGCGAACCCCACCACCAGCGCTTTCCGGTTCCGCGCCGAGTTTCGACGGCTGGGCACAAGGCTATGGGACAGCTCGTTCAACACGCCACGCTCCCGATTCGTCTCACCGCATCGACAGCGATGCGGTCTCACTGCTGGTTTGTATCGCCTGATCCAGGCCAGTGTTCCTTGCAGCGCCCGGCGGGCGCGGCCAGATTGGCCGTTCGTCTGGGACCGCTGCAGAGCCGGTGGGCCCTGATCCTGCTGCACGAACGGTGGCCGAGATCGCGTCGTTGAACCCGCATCCCGCCGTATTGCTCCTCCTCGCTGCCGTCACGGCGTGCTGGCGAATCGGAGACCCTACATCTGACGATGCCCTGGTGTCCTGGGCGGCCTTCCCGGATACCGTGGTCTCCGGCGAGGTGTTTTCGATGGAATTCGCCGGGCCGATCACGCCGAATGCCTGTGGACGATTGGATACCGCGACCGTCTCCGTGACGGACTCCACTGTCTTTCTGGATGCCCGTCGATTGACGTACGATACGTCCTGCCTTGACACTCCGATCAGCTTCTACGAGGCCCGAGCGCTCCGGCTCACGGCTGGCACGTACCTCGTACGGGGCGCGCACCGGGAGTTCGGGCAGATCGTGGCGCTGGACTCGGGGAGATTTTCGGTGATGCGGGCCTCGGGCGAGGGCACGGTTCAGGCCCGGGAGGGATGTGCGCTGTTCGGACCGGGCCGGTTGGGCAATCAGCGACCGTTTGCCCTGTTGGGAAGCCTGGACCAGCTCGGACCGGCGCTGGATACCGATCGCGTAGTGTGGGTTCGGGGCGCACTATCCGGCTTCGTTTCGTGCGGCGATTTCGGCTCGCGTCCAGCGATTCGGGTCGAGTCGGTCGAGGTCCGAGAAGGTACGTCGGAGGAGTACTACGCTGATCACGAGAACTGACGGCCACCGGGCCGATTGCCGAGGAAACTGATGGTCTTATATGGAGAAGGCGACATGGAACCTGCCGCCGTGAATGCCGGACTCAATCGCCGGCTGTCTGCGGCGCTCGATGACATGGAATCCGGAGGCGTGCTCAAGAAGCTGCAGCACATACTCGGGCAGCAGGGCCCCGTCGTCGAACTCGAAGGCTACGGACCGACAGTCAATCTCTGCTCCAACAACTACCTCGGACTCTGCAACCGACCGGAGGTCGTGGAAGCGGTGCGGGACGGGGCGGCAAAATATGGCGCCGGCACGTCTTCCGTGCGGTTCATTTGCGGTACGTTCGACATACACCGCGCCCTCGAGGACAGGATCGCTGATTTTCTCGAGACGGAAGCGGCGCTCACGTTCACCTCCTGCTGGAACGCCAACGAGGGCCTGTTCGCTCCTTTGCTCGGACCCGAGGATGCGCTGATTTCGGACGAACTCAACCACGCCTCGATCATCGATGGCGTGAGGTTGTGTAAGGCAGACAGGCACATCTATCGCCATATGGACGTCGGCTCCCTCGAGGACGTTTTGAAGCAGACCTCCGGCGCTCGCCATCGTCTTGTCGTCACCGACGGCGTATTCAGCATGGAGGGCGAGATCGCCCCTCTGCCCGACATTCGGGGGCTGTGCGATCGATATGACGCCATCCTCGCCGTCGACGATTCGCATGCGACCGGCGTGCTCGGGGACACGGGTCGCGGCACTCCAGAGCACTTCGGGATGCACGGCGAGATCGACATCATCACGTCCACGCTCGGAAAGGCGCTGGGCGGAATGGCCGGTGGTTTCATCGCCAGCAGCAGAGCCGTTATCGACTACCTGACCCAGCGGTCACGAACACAACTGTTCACGAATGCCATCGCCCCGCATTCGGCATCGGGTGCTCTCGCGGCGATCGACGTGCTGGAATCACACCCGGAGTTGGTTGGTCGGTTGCGTGACAATACGGCGTACTTCAGGCGTGAACTGACTGCGCTCGGATACGCGCCGATCGAGGGTGACACGCCGATCGTTCCGGTGATCATCGGAGAAACCGCCGCGGCAATCGAGCTCAGCACTCGGCTGCTGGACGAAGGCGTATTCGTTATCGGGTTCGGGTTCCCGGTCGTGCCACACGGAGAAGCCCGAATCCGTTGCCAGATCTCTGCCGGTCACGACACGGCGCAGTTGGATCTCGCACTCGCGGCCCTGCAGAAGGTCGGGTCCAGCCTGGGGGTGATCTGAGATGCTGGAGCGAATCGTTGCGCCATCCCTGCTGGCGGCGGACTTCGCGTGTCTCGGCGATCAAGTAGCTGAGTGCGAAGCTGCCGGAGCGCGTTGGTTCCATTTCGACGTCATGGACGGACATTACGTCCCGAACCTCAGCATCGGAATTCCGGTTTTGAGATCGCTGCGCGCGGTGACGAGTTCGTTTCTGGACGTCCATCTGATGATCGACAATCCGGAGATCTTCCTGGAGCCTTTCGCGGATGCGGGTGCGGATCTGATCACCATCCATCAGGAAGTGTCCACCCATCTGCACCGTGACGTCCACGAGATCAGGCGGTTGGGAAAGAAGGCCGGCGTGGCCATCAATCCGTCGACGGCCGCATCGGCGATCGCCGAGGTACTGCCGTTCGTGGACCTCGTGCTGGTCATGACGGTAAACCCCGGCTTTGGGGGACAGACCTTCATACACGCGGCCGCCCGGAAAGCCACCCAGGTTCGAGCCATGGCTGACGATCTGGGCCTGGCACACCTGCACGTCGAGGTCGACGGCGGCGTCGGGCCCGACACGGCTCCCGTTGCCGCGAGAGCCGGAGCCGACGTCCTGGTCGCCGGATCGTCGGTGTTCCGCGGACCCGGGACGATCGGACAGAATTACGAGGCGATCCGGAGGGTGCTTGAAGCCGGCACGTGATCTCGTGCTGACAGACTCGGCGCGGCGCCTGCTGCACGAGGACGCAGCCCGCGAGTACCCGCAGGAGGCATGTGGAGCGCTGCTTGGATCCGCCGATCGGGTGGTCGAGGTGCACCCGCTGCCGAATCGAGCGCCGCACCCCCGCGTGTCTTTCGCCATCGAACCGTGTGACCTGGAGCCGCTGCTGACGGCTGAAGCCGGCGGCGGCCTGGCGGTCATCGGTTTCGACCATTCGCACCCCGACAGCGAACCCCGCCCGTCGAAGCGCGATCTTGCGGCAGCGTTGCCCGGTTACTGGTACCTCGTCGTCGGAGTCGATCGCGGCGTTAGCGGACGATTTCATGCGTGGAGGATGCGTGGCTGAGGTGCGCGTGCATGTTCCGGCGCCGCTGCGATCACACGTGGCCGGAGAGCCGACGATCCTCGTGGAGGCAACCTCGCTGCACATGGCGCTCGGGGCGGTGCAGGCAGCCTACCCTGCCCTCGCGGATCGACTGCTCACCGACGATGGCCGGGTGAGACCGTATGTGAACCTGTTTCTGAACGGCCGAGACGTGCGCCTGCTCGAGGCGGACAAACTGACGATTGACCAACCTGCCGACCTGACGATCGTTCCGTCCATCGCAGGCGGTGCTCCGGATCTGACGCGTGAGGAGAGGCTCAGGTACCACCGTCAGTTGATTCTGCCCGAACTGGGGCTCGAGGGCCAGCAGAGACTGCGCGCGGCGAGCGTCCTCGTCGTCGGGGCGGGCGGATTGGGCTCCCCGGCGGCGCTCTACCTGGCCGCGGCCGGAGTGGGAAGGATCGGCATCGTAGACGGCGACATCGTCGAGCTATCGAACCTGCATCGACAGATTCTGCACGACACGACTTCAGTCGGCACTCGAAAGACGACATCCGCCAAGGCTCGGCTCGAGGAACTGAACCCCGATGTGGAAGTGATGGAAATCCCCAGGCGGCTGGACGCCTCGAACGCCCTCGAGATTCTCGACGGCTGGGAC
>JAOTWC010000086.1 GCA_029863105.1 Gemmatimonadota bacterium
TCATCCTCAAGCCGAGATGCGGCAGGCGCATGCTGATGTCGAAAGCCGCGCGCGGATCCATCGTCGGCCCGAGCAGCATCAACGACCCCAGGTGCAAATCCATCAGGCCCATGATGAACTCCTCGGACCCGCAGATCGCGCCCCCGATGTAGTCGGAGGCTCCATTCATGAACTTGGTGAGACTGTGAACTACGACGTCCGCACCCAGACGGATCGGGGACAGGATCAACGGGCTGAACGTGTTGTCGACGACCAGCTTCGCGCCGTGAGCATGGGCGAGGTCTGCCAGACGGGGGATATCGGCGACACGCAGCGTTGGATTGGCGACCGACTCCACGTACAGCACCTTCGTGCGCGTCGTAAACGCTTTCGCGAGGTTTGCCAGGTCACTCGTATCCACGAACGTCGTCTGGATGTCCGCCTTGGCCGGCAGGTAGTCCTTCAGCAGGGCGAACGTTCCCCCATAGATCGTATGGCTCGCAACGATGTGATCTCCGTGGTTGCACAACTGCATCAGCGTACTGGAGATCGCGCCCATCCCACTGGCCGTGCAGTAGGCGTTTTCCGAACCCTCGAGGGCGGCAATCTGCTTGCCGAGCACGTAGACGGTCGGATTGAAATGGCGCCCATACAGGAAGCAGCCGCCGTCCTCCGGCCCTTTTCGGCCGCCGAAGATTTCGGGCAGGGTGTCGGCTTGCAGCACGGTGAACGTGGTGCTCGTCTCGATCGACATGTTCACGCCACCGTGCTCACCGAACTCGTGGTGCATATCTGCAAGAGACTCGATCGGGTCGAAGTCGCTCATGACACTCTCCAGACGATGACAGTCTCGTTGTTACAGCCGACGCAGGGCTCCGTCTGCGGTAGTCGAATTTACGGCTTCGGCCGGTGGCGGGCACTACGCGGAGGTGTGGTGGAAGCGCCGCACAATCGATCAGGACCGTCTCGTGCGTCCGACGCTCTCTTGTTGGAAAGGCTGCAACAGCCGAATGTGCCCGACATCCGGGCGGCGTGGCACGGGCCGTGCTTCCCACATCTGATTCGGCCCGGTCACACGACACATCCGAGAACGGAAATCCTCGTGGATTCCAACATACTCCCTCAGTCCGTGGAGCAACCCGCGACGGGTCGGCGCTGGGTTCGTGCCGCGTCGGTGGGAGTTCTCGGCGTCGCGGTTGCCGTTGGAGTGTGGGCGCGTTTCCGTGGACTGGGCTTTTCGTCGCTGGCCGCAGACGAGTATTACTTCGTCCGGAGCATCCGCCGGATCCTCGTGACCGGCATTCCCGCGTTCGAATCGGGCGGCTACTACGTCAGAGGGCTGCTGGTGCAGTACCTGACCGTGCCGGCCATGTGGCTCTCGGGGAGCGACGAGCTGGGCGTCCGGATTCCCTCCGCCCTGTTCGGTCTCGCGGCGTCAGTCATGGCGTACGCGTACGGTCGCCGCACAATCGGCCGCCCGTGGGCTCTCGCGCTCGCGGCGATGCTTCTGCTGTCCTCCTGGGAGGTCGAGTTTTCCCGGTTCGGCCGAATGTATGCCGGCCTTCAGTTCCTTACGCTGGCCTTTCTCGTTTCCCTGCACGATGTCATCGGCGGAATCCGCGGATGGCGCCGGTATCTGCCCGTCGTTCTCTGTCTGCTGGCCACGGCCACGCACGAAACGGCCATCTTCCTGATTCCGCTGCTCTTCCTGCCGGCTTTGTTCCCGGGTAGCCTCGGCGGGAGAAAGGCTGCGATCGGCTACACGCTGGCGGCCGGAGTGCCAGCGATCGCAGCTGTCGGCCAGCTGCTGATCGAGTTTCGCGGAATCGGCGTCCAGGATGCGCTGCCCGCCGGGTTCACCGCGGCGGGCGGATCGGCAGTCGTCCTGCCCGCGTTTCCGTTCTGGCATCTGGGCACTCCCGAGGCGAGCCTCGCGGCCGTCGGCGCCCTGTTGGGACTGGTCGGCCTGGGGTGCTGGCTGCTGCTCCGCCGCGATCGGATCGGCGGAGCTACCGCGGCGGCCGCGCTGTGCCTGGCCTGCGCCGTGTCTCACTTCCTGCTGCTCGGCCTCCTGCTCGGACTGCTGCTGGTCGTGCGGTATCGACTCCCGAGGACCGCGAAACAGCTTCCGGCCGCATTCAAGTTGGGTCTGGCATCCCTGGCGGTCGCCGTCGGCTGGGTGGCATACGCCGGTTGGCTGACGTATGGAATCGGGTCTCGCGACTGGATCGAAGCAACGGGGTCGCTGTTGTTCAGCGAGGCCGTGTTCCGGGTGTTCGTATGGCCCGATCCGTCCGAGGCGGTGCTGACAGCGTGGCGGCTCGAATTGCCGACACTGGGCTGGTTGTTTGCGGCTGCACTGGTTTTCCAACTGGCGCTCAAAGCGCGAGACCCGTGGGAGGATTTCGTACGGAATCCCGCGTTCTTCGTGGCCTATCTGCTGCTCGTCCTGGGCGTGTTTACGACATCTCTGGTCACGACACGCTACACCTACTTCGCGTATCCCGTGGCGCTGGCGATGCTCGTTCTGTCTGTGCGCGACGCGGTTCGCCTGGTCGCCCGCCCGCGTTCCGTCACGGTGGAGGCAGCGCTCGGAGTTCCTGTCGCGCTGGCCTTGTTCTCACTCGGCGGCGACTTTTCCCCCCGTCACCTGGTGGAGGTCGGCTCCTATGCGGCTACCTACCGGACCGGAGCCTATCAGGAGCATGAGAACACGTGGTATGCTCGGGATGACGATGTATCCACCGCAAATTTTGTAACGGATGCAGCCCGACCCGGCGATCTGGTGATCGCCGCGGAAACTCCGGCCATGTCGTACTACCTGGATCTCGAGCACGCGGTGTACCTGGATCGGCGGGGTCACCGATTTGCAAACGTCAGCCGCGAACGCGGTACGCTGGATCTGTGGTCCGGCCGGCGATTGCTGAGCACTCCGGAAGAAGTTGACGAGTTCACGCGGTGTGCCGAAGGTGCGATCTGGCTCGTACGGTCACTGAAGGAGACTCGATGGATCAATCCGCCCGAAATCTGGGCAGATCAGCTTGAGGACGTGGAGACGTCGTTTCAGAACCCGGATCGCTCGCAGGAGGTGCTGAGAGTGAGGCTGCGCCCTGACGCGTCCTGTCCCGGGGCTGGTCGATGACGGACGCACGCCCGGTCTCGGTGCAGGTCTGGTCCAGCTCAGCCGGCCGCGTCCGCGTGCTGCGGACCCTGGCGGACACGTGGCGAGAGATGATTCAGTATCGCCACCTGCTCTACCAGCTCACCATGCGGGACATCCGAATTCGGTACAAGCAGGCCGTCATGGGGTTCGGGTGGGCCATCCTCCTGCCGATCCTGATCGTGCTGTCCGGGATCATCGTGCGCTACGCGATGAGCTACCTCTCCGGCACGGCACTCGCGACGGACGTAATCGCGGGCCTGGCAATCAAGGCCATCCCGTGGGCCTTCTTCGTCGGTGCGATACAGTTCTCATCGGGCGTCCTGATCGCGAATCAGAACCTGGTGACGAAGATCTATTTCCCGCGCGAGGTGCTCCCGATCGCGTCTGTCCTGGCGCAGGTGTTTGATAGTGCGATAGGGGGCATCGCAGTCGTCGTAGTCCTCCCGCTGCTGGGAGTCACGTATGGGTGGACGGCGTTGTGGCTGCTCCCGCTGATGGCGTGTCTACTCGTGTTTACGCTGGGCCTGTCTCTACTTCTCAGCGCGGCCAATCTGTTCTTCCGGGACGTGAAGTACATCGTGCGGGTGGTCCTGACATTCGGAATCTTCTTCACGCCCGTGTTCTTCGAACCCGAGATGTTCGGCAGCACGGGCGCGCAATGGATGATGCTGAACCCGCTCGCTCCCATACTAGAGGGGCTGCGACTGGCCGTTATCGAAGGTCATAATCTCTTCCAGACTCTGACCATCTCGGGAGCGGGCGCCGAGGTACTGGTGTGGTCTCCCTGGTATCTCGTGTACGTGTTCGCGCTCACCCTGTTCGGCACAGCCGCCACGGCCGTGCTGTTCCACCGCCTCGAGTTTCTGTTCGCGGAGTACATCTGATGGCGAACACGCTTGCGACAACGGGGATCGTAGCCGACGGGGTGTGGAAGAAATTCCACCGCGGAGAAGTGCACGACAGCTTGAGGGACCTGATTCCGGCTGTGGCGCGCCGGCTTACGGGACGGGCGATCAAGCGAAGCGAACTCGGTGCCGACGATTTCTGGTCCGTGCGCGATGTGTCGTTTCGCGTCGAGCCCGGCCAGGCGCTCGGGATCATAGGTCCCAACGGGGCCGGGAAGAGCACGACGCTTCGGATCCTTACCGGGATCATGCGCCCCGACCGGGGGTCGGTGGAGATCCGAGGACGCCTGCGGGCTCTGATTGAAGTTGCGGCGGGCTTTCATCCCGACCTGACCGGTCGCGAGAACATCTTTCTCAACGGCGCGATCCTCGGGATGACGACGGGCGAGGTGGCCAGCAGGATGGATGAGATCATCGATTTTTCGGGTATCGAGCCATTTCTGGATACGCCGGTCAAGCGGTACTCGTCGGGAATGATGGCGCGTCTCGGATTTTCGGTCGCGGCCCATATGGATCCCGAGGTGCTGCTCGTGGACGAGATTCTATCGGTCGGCGATCTGGCGTTCCAGAAGAAGTGCTATTCGTACATGCAGGGTCTGTCGGCGCGGGGCGTTGCGGTCGTGTTCGTATCCCACAACATGCCGGCGATTGCTCGCTTGTGTCAGAACACCATGGTGCTGCACGAAGGGGCGATTCGATTCCTCGGCTCGACCGACGAGGCGCAGCACGCCTACTACTCTCTCCTCGATGAGCAGAGTGCCAGGAAGGGCGAGTCCGCGGGACCGACGCTGGAGTCGTTCGAGATCCGCGATTCGGAAGGTCGCCCCAAGCGCGTGTTCGTCGCCGGCGAGCGCTGTACCGTCCGCGCGATCGTCCGGGCTGATCGAGCGTACCCGCGGTTTTCGCTCGGCCTTTCACTGGCCATGCCATCCGGTGAAGAGGTATTCCATACGACGTCTCAGCGCCTGCATGAATCCACGGTTGACGCCCGGTCCGGAGACCTGATCGAGATGGAGGCGGATCTGGCAATGAACCTGGCCGGCGGATCGCAAACGGTATACGTGCAATGCCACGACTATTCCGGCTCCCCGTCCGAGGTTCATCGCATGGCGGCCATGGAAATCCACGTCCAGAAGACGCCGGACTTCGGCGGGATCGCCTACCTGGATCCCCGGTTGAGGCTGCGGAAGGTCGAGTCTCCCGCCGGGGAAGACGGATAGGACCGGTGCGAGCGCTGCTGAAGCGTGTCCTGCCAGCGGTCGTGCCGAGGTTTCTGAGGCGATCCGTCGACACGGCTCAGGCCCGATGGTGCTGGGTGCGTATGAGGTTGCCGCAGCGCCCACGGCGGACGGGCGAGCGCGGCGATGCGCTGCGTCTCGGCCTCCTGGCCATGAGTTTTCCGCCGGAGACAGGAGGCGGAGCGTTCCGTCCTGCATCGTTCGCCCGCTATGCGTCAGAGGCGGGGGTACACGTGACTGTCGTTGCGGCCCGGGCTCGACAGCAACTCACTGAAGCCGGGCGGTACCTGGCCGGTCACATTCCCGCGAACGTCGTCGTCCATCGCGCGCAGCCAGTGGCGCAGTTCGCGTTCCCGAAGCTGCTGCCGGTTCTCGGGGGAGGCTTCCTCGAGCTGATCGATATGCACGAAACAGCCAACCGTGTGTTCCGCAAAAGGTGGCCCGACGCCATTCTCGCTACCGGTCCCCAGTTCTACACGTTCGTGGCCGGTCTGCGGCTGGCCGCCCGTTACCGATGTCCGCTCGTACTCGACTACCGCGACGAGTGGACCGAGTGTCCGTTCGATTTCGTCCAGGCCGGCGAGTTGGACCGCCGGTGGGAGAAACGATGTCTCGCCGCAGCGCAGCTGGTGATCTTCACGACGGAGAGTCAGCTGGCCCACGCGATCGACAAGTTTGCCGAACTCGACGAGGCCCGGTGCGCCGTCATGCCGAACGGGTGGGAGCCAAGAGACTGGCAGGACGTCCCGCCCTATGATCCCACGCGCTTCACCGACGGTCCGCGCGTCGTGTCCTTCGTCGGCAACCTGGGGAATCACACTCCGCCGGACGAGTTCATGGACGAACTCGAAGCGATCCTTGCGCGGCGGCCCGACCTGCGCGAGCGAATTCGGTTCCGGTTCGTGGGTCACCAGTCGCCCGGCTCCGCCGAGCGGCTGGCGGCGTTTTCGTATCCCGAGATGCTCGAGTCCGTCGAGCACGTCCCCAAGTCGGACGCGTCACGCCTGATGCGGGAGAGCGCCGCCCTCCTGCTGCTCAATGGCCGCCGACTGCACCGCTACATTCCGGGCAAACTCTACGAGTATCTGGCGGCCGGTCCTCCTG
>JAOTWC010000087.1 GCA_029863105.1 Gemmatimonadota bacterium
CACCGCGTAGTCGAACTCGCGCACCGCCTCGAGCTCCGACAGCGCCGACCGCATCCGGCGTTGCAGACCCTCGGAGTTCTCGCTACCCCGTCCCCTCAACCGCTCCAGCAACTGCTGCGCGCTGGGCGGGAGCAGGAACACGAGGACGGCCGACTCCAGGGCACGACGCACCCGCCGCGCACCCTGCACGTCGATATCCAGCAAGAGGACTCGGCCAGCCTCGGCGCACACCGCGAGGTTCGCCGTCGGCGTTCCGTACCACTCCCCGTGCACCTCCGCCCATTCCAGCAGATCCCCGTCCCGGGCCATTTCCTGAAACCGCTCCCGGGACACGAAGTGGTAATGTACCCCGTCCACCTCTCCCGCCCGAGGCGATCGCGACGTGGCTGATACCGAGAATTCCACGTCATCATGTCTGTTGCTCAACAGGCTGCAGACCGACGTCTTGCCGCCCCCCGACGGGCCCGCCAACACCAGGGGAAGGCCTGTCGGGCTGGCGCTCATTCGACGTTCTCGATCTGCTCTCGCATCGACTCCAACTCGTTCTTCATTTCGACGACACTGTGCTGGATCTCCGAGTCATTCGCCTTGGAGCCAATCGTATTGATCTCCCGCTGCAGTTCCTGGCTGAGAAACCCAAGTCGCTTACCGACCGCTTCTGAACTCGGTGCCGCGAGCAGTTCCTCGAACGCCAGGAGATGGGACCTGGCCCGCACGAGTTCCTCTCCCAGATCCCATTTGTCCGCCAGAATGGCGATTTCGCGAGCCACCCGATCATCATCGACTTCAACCCTCTCGGTAAGTTCGGCGACCGCGGCTCTCAGTCGGTCACGCTCCCGAGTCAGCCTCTCCGGCGATCTGCGTTCCACTTCCGTGAGCCGCGACCGAATCGTGGCGAGGCGCGCCCGGAGATCATCCGCCAGCCGCTGTCCTTCCTGCTCACGCATGGCGATGAGTTGATCGACGGCCTGGCCGGCCGCGACCTGAAGCTGCTCCAGATCGACGAGGTTTTCCAGGGGCTCGGACCTCTCGACGAACAGTCGATCGGCTCGCGCCAGCAGCGCCAGATCAACCTCTCCCGCCACGCCGAAGCGCTCACCGATCGAGCGAAACGCCGACAGCAACTCTTCCACACGCTGAGCGTTGACCTCGATCCTCGATTCACCCGCCGCGACTCCATCGAAGCGCAACGTTACGTCTACGTTCCCGCGGCTCACCGAAGACGATATCAGTTCGCGCAACGGACCCTCCGCGTGCTCGAGGCCGGAAGGAAGCCGCAAATTCAGCTTCAGATGCCGGGAGTTCACGGAACGCAGTTCCAGACTGGCTTCCGCCGAACCCACGGGCACCGAGGCCGCGCCAAAACCCGTCATGCTCCGTATCATATGGGGCTTTGAGTATACGCCTGCAGAGCGAGGCCTGCGAACACGCGGCACCCGTTCAATCCAGGAATGCCCATCGTAGGCCCAGCGCCGACCGCCGGATCGGAAACGGGAAGCCCGCGAGATCCTGCTGGGCCGACCCCGCAAGGTTGTCGAATCTCCAGAAGATGATCACCCTCACGATGCGGATACCGAGGTCGAAGTCCCAACTCGTCCGCGACGGGATTGCGATTGGATCGAAGCTGCCACCGCCTGGAACCGGAGGCGTCAGCCACGGATCCCGGCGATCGACTCCAACGCTCAACCGTATCTCCAGGTCATCTTCGAGGAATACGTCCTGAAAATGCAGTTCTCCGCGCAGGGTGTTCGTCGAAATGAACAATGGAGTGCGTGGCGAATCGACCTCGTTGTGCCTGTAGAACCCGCGGATCCGCACTGGATCGAGTTCGTCGATCAGCCAGCTCATCGGAAGCACGGGACCGGACACCATGACCTCCAGGCTCGTTACATCGACTTCGGGCTGAAAGCTGCCGGCGACGTCGAATCCGGCACCGAAGCTGAGCTGACGATCGACCCTCTGCTGCCCGGCGCGGCCCGCTATGACAAACGGACCCAGGGGCAATTCGACCCGTCCGGCTAGTGCGTGAAACTCGACCGAGTCCGCTCGAACCGCGTCGGAGCTGACGAACGGTGCGCCGCGCGTACCAGCGCTGCCTTCCGCGGCCACCCGCAGTCCGCCAAACGGCAGCTGCGCTTCAACCGCCACACGGCCTTCGCGGGTGTTGAATTCCTCCCAGCTGCCGGTGCTACCCGCGGCAGTCACGGCAAGCCACGGACGCACCTGGGCACCCGCCGCAAGCTCCAGTCGCGTGGACGGCAACGAGGCATGGTCCGCTTTTCGAACCGCCGCCCGCCCCCACGCCCGCTCCCATCTCCCACGAACCTCGACCCCGCCTTCTGCAGCCTGGTGCCTCGTGTCCGGCGTGCCGGCCTGCAGGTTCGCGTCAACTTCTCGCGTCGTCTCGCCCGCCCACGCCGACACTTGCACGCGGTCGGTCGCACCGAGGCGTCCGCCAAGGACAATCCGGCGGCGTCTGCCGATCTCGGCGTTGCCCGACGTGCGGTCGAAGGAACCCGCGTCGTATTGCAACTCCAGGCCGGACGCACCGGATCCGGGGGCCCATCCGACGCTGCCCCAGAAGGACTGGAGATCCGCCGGAAACACACCCCCCACATCAAGAAGATCGAACGCCGTGGCGACCGTGAAGTCCGATCGGAAACCCCCGACGAATGCCAGCCGTAATTCCTCGAGGCCCGGATCGCCCGTCCCGGCTTCGACACGGGAGTACGCCCTCAGCTCCGTTCGACGCAGTGTCGTCACGTCGACTTCCAGCCCCCCGGCCCCCCGACGCACCGACACTCCGTCCACCGCGGCCAGCGAGACCTGTGACATGTCGGGCTGGGAACCGACCATCGGCACAAGCGGACGTCCGTCGACACGTACTTCGAGCGCACCAGGCCCGAACGGACCGTCGAGAATCTGGTGTGGCCCCCCGAAAAACTCCGACCGCAGCAGCGTCACGCCGAACGTCATTTCCTCCACCAGTTCGGACAACGACGTGGCGCTCGAGCGACGGATCCGTTCGCGGTCCCAGGTGGTGACGTCCCCGGCGCCCGGCTCGAGCGCAAGCGGGAGCGCAAGAGCCGCGAAGCGTCCTTCCCCCGCGGTATCGGCCAGAACCCCGACGAGTTCTCCGGGCAGGTCTGTAACCAGCGTATCGGCCACCACGGCCGAGTCCGCTGCGACGACACTATCGCCAGGCGCATCTTCCTGGGCAGCCGCACGACCCGGGGAAAGCAAAACTACCCCGACCACCGCAAGCAGACGTCCGCATTCCGGTGCGAACATCGCCTGACGTCAACTCCGCATGTTGTGGATGATCCGGTCGGCGAATTCGGACGTCTTGGCGAGTGTGGCGCCGTCCATCTGCCGCTCGAGATCGTACGTAACAACCTTCTCCTCCACGGTTCGCGTGATCGCTTGCACGATCACGTCGGCCGCCTCCTTCCAACTCATGTACTCCAGCATCATCACGCCCGACAGGATGAGGGATGTCGGGTTCACCTTGTCCAGCCCCGCATACTTCGGCGCCGTGCCGTGGGTCGCCTCGAACAGTGCCGCCTCATCACCGATGTTGGCTCCCGGAGCCATCCCGAGGCCACCGACCTGTGCGGCACACGCGTCCGACAGGTAATCGCCATTCAGATTCGGCGTCGCGATGTAGTCGTATTCCGCCGGCCGGAGCAGTATCTGCTGAAACATCGCGTCCGCTATCCGGTCCTTGATGACGAGCTTCCCTTCCGGACGCTTCCCGTCGAATGCAGTCCAGAGTTCGGTCTCCGTGATCGTCTGGTCCCCGAACTCGTCCCGAGCCACTTCGTACCCCCATTCCCGGAACGCGCCTTCCGTGTACTTCATGATGTTGCCCTTGTGGACGAGCGTGACCGATTCCGCGCCGGCTTTGAGCGCCTCCCGGATGCACATCGCTACGAGCCGCTTGGTTCCGAACTCGGAAATTGGCTTCACGCCGATTCCGCTGCCCTCCCGGATCGACGTGCCCATCTCGTCGTTGAGAAACGACCGCACCTTTTCGACTTCCTTGCTACCCGCCGCCCACTCGATACCGGCGTACACGTCCTCTGTGTTCTCACGGTAGAGCACGACGTCGAGCGCATCAGGATCCTGGACGGGAGACGGCGTGCCGCTGATCCAGCGTGACGGGCGGACGCACGCGTACAAGTCGAGTCGCTGGCGCATCGTGACGTTAAGCGAGCGAATGCCTCCGCCTACCGGGGTCGTGAGCGGTCCTTTGATGGCGACGACGAAAGCTCGGATCGCATCCACCGTCTCGTCCGGCAGCCAGTCCCCGCTGATGCGCTTTCCCTTCTCACCGGCAAACACCTCCATCCACCGGATTCGCCTGGCGTCGCCGTAGGCGGCTGCTACTCCGGCGTCGAAGACGCGAACGGCCGCTTTCCATATGTCGGGACCCATGCCGTCGCCTTCGATGAACGGCACGATGGGCTGATCTGGGACGACCAGCTTTCCGTCTTCTTTCCGGATGGGGGTGCCGTCAGCAGGCACACTGGCGTGAACCGGCTCGAAATCCATATCGACTCCATTCAGTCATTGCGTTGGTCAATGCGAACGTACGGTCGTTCGTCTGCCCCCGTATACCGGGCGCGCGGCCTGATCAGCCGGTTGTCGCGATGCTGCTCCATCACGTGAGCCGCCCAACCGCCCGCACGACCGACAGCGAACAGGGGCGTGAACAGATCGAGGGGCACACCCAGGCTGCGGTACACGGATGCACAGTAATAATCCACGTTACAGTACAGTCCCTTACGAGCGAACATTGCTTGTTCGACCGCGCGCGCGAGCTCGTAGGTGCCTGGCTCCCCGTGCAGGCCGTCGAGTTCCTCGGCCATTCTGCGCAAGTGGGAAGCCCGTGGATCCTCGACGCGGTACACGCGATGCCCGAATCCCATGATCTTCCTGTTCGCGCCCAATTCGCGGTCGAGGTAAGCATCCACTCGATCGACACTTCCTATGGCGTCAAGCATGCGCATCGCCTGCTCGTTGGCGCCACCGTGCAGAGGACCCGACAGGGCCGCCACTCCCGCGCAGATCGCCGCATACAGGTCGGCCAGCGTGGAGGCCACCACCCTGCAGGCGAACGTCGAGGCGTTCAGGCCATGGTCCAGGTACAACAGGAGCGTCTTGTCCAAAGCCTTTGAGGCCACGTCATCGGGCCGCTCCCCCGTCAGCATGCGCAAGAGGTCCTCGGCCAGCGAAAGATCGGGGTCCGGCTCGATCGGATCCAGACCGAGACGCAACCGGTGATGCGCGGCCACGCAGACCGGGATCATGGAGACGATGCGGCCGGCCTTCTCAATGTCGGCCTGGAATCCGTTGTTCGGCCCGTCCGCGTCGATCTGTCCAAGGACGGAGACGGCCGTCAGCAGAGCGGCCATCGGCGCTGTCTCGGGCGGCAGCGCGCGCAGGACGGATTCCACCTCGGCAGGCAACCGGCGCTCGCCTGCCAGCAACCCTTCGAATACGGTCAGAGCCATGCGCGAAGGGAGTTCGCCGTACCAGAGAAGGTAGAGAGACTCGCCGAAAGAACCTTGTTCGGCCAGCGGATGAATGTCATATCCGCAGTAGAACAGCCGACCCTCCTCGCCATCGATCCGGCTGAGTGCCGTGTCCGCTGCCGTTACGCCTGCCAGGCCCTTTTGAGAATCTGTCATGCACCCCAACCATGCTGATTGTTACGGTCGTCCACCGCACAAGACACGAGTATCCCGGACTTCAAGCAAGCGAGGGGCGCAACCCCCCTGCATCGGAGTTACGCCCCTTGCTCGAGCTCGATCGGAGCTGCGCGCCTCAGCGAATCGCCGGGTCCGGCTCCGCGACGAGAAACTGGCTCATCAAATCCTCGGCCGACAGCTCTTCGAACGAGCCGGCGGGCAGTTGGACCCTGCGCTGTGGCTGCGCAGGATCCGAAAAGCAAACAAACAGGACCGACTCGCGGTCTTCTACCTTCTTCTTGTCTTTGGGGTCTGGCCAGAAGACGTCACGCGATGCGAGCCACGCCTTCCACCGTCGACCGCCGTCGTCCCGCAAATGCCTTGTCATGCACACCTCGTGATCGAGACCGATACTGCGACAGAATTAGTCTATTATACTAGCGGGTCAGCACTTAAAAGTCCACAGCCGGGGCCTGCTTCCCGTTCTCGACACGACGTTACGTAATACTGCATAACACATCGCATCACATGCTGTTACATAATCTACTCGTCGGTGCCGGCCGGCATGCGGAGCCCGAGGGCCACCCCGAGGCCGAATCCAGCAATCAACAGCGCCA
>JAOTWC010000001.1 GCA_029863105.1 Gemmatimonadota bacterium
CGTCTGGACCTGTGGGCATTGCGGAAGGGTGCATACGGATTCCGCTCCCCGATCCGTTTGTTCCGGGTGTTACGTGCGTCTTCGTGATGGGTCCCGAAGAGTCCCCGTGGCTGCTGGACACGGGGGCCGACACGCCGGAGTGCGAAGCCGCGTTGCGCGACAAACTCTCGGCGGCTGGTTTCGTACTGGAATCGATGCCGGTCGTCCTGTCGCACACCCACCTGGACCATGCCGGCGGCCTGCTGAGATATCGACCCCCGCAGCTCACGGTTCATGCCCGCGCAATCGAGGAGATGCGAGCAGTCCGCCCGCGGTCCAGCCGTGGCCCCGAAGCCCTGCGGCGCATGGGAGTACCGGACACCGAAATCGGCGCTCTGGCTCCGGCCGGCGAGCCCGTCCACGGAACACCGTTCGCAGACCTCCCGGTCGATCGAACGCTGACGGGGGAGGCTGGAAGACTGCCGGCGCCCGAGGGTTGGGAATGGTTGTTGGCGGAGGGACACGCCCCCGGACATCTCCTGCTGTTCGACACGGTAACGCGGACGCTGCTTGCCGGTGATCAATTCCTGTTCAAGTGGAAGACGCCGCTGATCGTTTCCGACCCCGACTTCGACAGCCTTGGCGCGTACGTGGCTTCGATCCGCGCGGCCCGAGAAAGGGAGCCCGCCCGGATCTGCTCGAGTCACATGGAGACGATGCACAACCCGGGCGCATGGCTGAATGAGACCGAAGCGTCGATCAACCGCCGGCTCGAGCGCATTGCCGGCGCGGTGGCAGGCGGCGGGCAGACGGCCCACGAGGTACTCGGGACCCTGTACCCGCAGGCGCGCGAGGGTCCGTTGCGCATCGTGTTCCTGCGGGAGACGCTGGCGATGATGCGGCACCTGGCGGCGAGAGGCGAACTCGTTCGTGCCGATCGAGCAGGCGTCGAAGAGTTCGCGACCGCCTGATCGGCTCAGTTCACCTGCGCGGTATCTCCTCCATATCGGCGCGCGACGTAGTCCTCGAGGATCGCGATGAACTGCTCGACGATGTCGCCACCTCTCAGCGTCATGGCCGGTTCACCGTCGACGAACACCGGGGCGATGGGCTCCTCGGATGTGCCTGGAAGCGAGATACCGATGTCGGCGTGCCGGGACTCCCCGGGGCCGTTTACCACGCACCCCATCACCGCCACGGAGAGCGACTCGACACCGGGGTGTGTCGACCGCCATTCGGGCATGCGCTCCCGGAGAAATGTCTGAATGTCGAGCGCCATTTCCTGAAAAAACGTGCTGGTCGTTCTGCCGCAACCCGGGCAGGCAGTAACCTGCGGCTCGAAGCTGCGAATACCCAGTGACTGCAGGATCTGCCGTGCGACCCTGACCTCTTCCGTTCGGTCGCCGCCCGGCATCGGCGTGAGCGAGACGCGAATCGTATCCCCGATGCCTTCAAACAGCAGCATCGCCAACCCCGCCGAACTCGCAACCGTCCCTTTGCGACCCATCCCCGCTTCGGTCAGGCCGAGATGCAGCGGGTAGTCGCACAGCGGTGCCAGTGAGCGATAGACAGCCACGAGATCGCGGACGCCCGACACCTTGGCACTCAGGATGATTCTGTCGTGAGGCAGGCCAATCCTCTCTGCCGCCCGGGCCGAACGAAGGGCGCTCTCGACCATGGCCGCCATCGTGACCTCATGCGCCTCACGCGGTTTCGTCAGCGCCGCGTTTTCGTCCATCATGCGGGTGAGCAGGACCTGGTCGAGAGAGCCCCAGTTGACGCCGATTCGAACCGGCTTCCCATGCTCGATCGCACACTCGATGATGCGCGCGAAGTTTTCGTCCCAGCGCTTGCTGCCAACGTTGCCCGGGTTGATGCGGTACTTGGCGAGCGCCGCGGCGCAGTCGACGTTGCCCGGCAGCAGGAGGTGTCCGTTGAAGTGGAAGTCGCCGATGAGCGGCACGGTGACGCCATGGGCGTCCAGCCGGGCGACGATCTCGGGGACGGCACGGGCGGCAGCCGGTGTATTCACCGTGACCCGAACCAGCTCACTGCCCGCCTCGACCAGCGACAGCACCTGAGCCGTCGTAGCCTCTATGTCCGCCGTGTCCGTGCTCGTCATCGACTGGACGACGACCGGATGGTCGCCGCCAATGGGCACATTCCCGACGTAAGCCGTTACCGTCGATCGACGCGCGGGCCTGTTCAACCGGATTTCAGGGTGGGTCATCCTGGTGCCACCTGACGCTCTGACTCGGAAAGCTGTGCTGCTCCGTCCGGACGACCGAAAGTACGGGGCCCTGTGGTCACGTTCCAGCAAACGCCAGCCAATACGAGTACCATGCAGAGAGGCCCCGGTTCTCCGGGGCCTCTCTGCTGCCCTCCTGCCGCCGGCTGGTGAGACGGTAGTCGGCTGGCGCGCGTTACCCGCTTCGCTGTTGAGCGCGCTCAGTCGTGTCGGGCATGTTCCTTCTTCAGGTACGCCTTGAACCGGCGCTCGAGACCTCTGCGATCTCGGCGCATCTCACGCTCGAACGCCAATCGGTGGGCAAACACCGCATCCTTGAGCCATCGGGTGGTCAGCGCCGGGCGCCAACCGGCGCCTCCCGATCCGACCGTTTCAACTCCCGGACCTCGAAGCCCAAACATCTGGTGCCTCCTTAGTCGCGCGCCGCCCGCACTCCGCGTGGACAATCTTTGGGTCCGCCTATGTACCTCCGCGCCGTCACCGTAACCTCAATCCTGACGGGTCACTAACGACGCGATCAACGTCGCGAACGGTCGAATTCTCCCCACCAATCCCCTCGAAATCCACCAAATTCGGCCCGTTTTTCCACGCCAACCGCAATATCTTGGGGTACGGACATGATACACCCACCAGATGTTGTGGGTCAAGTACGGTGGACCCTTCGTTGCCCCGACAGGTATCCTGTAGCCGGCGACGCGGACGAAGGCGTCGACGGGTCCTTCCAGCAGGAGGTTGTGTGATGCATGGAGTGCCGGGTGTGTGGGTGAGGATGGGTGGGGTCGGGGCACTGCTCGCGGCCGTGGCGTGTAGCGTGCCGTCCGCCCTGCAGGCGCAGGACGGGGAGGCGGGCGCAGAGGTCGAGGCTTCGGCCCCGAAAGCGAATCCCGCCGACGTCGAGTCGATCGATGCGATCCTGACGGCCGTGTACACCGTGATATCGGGTGAGGCGGGCGAAGAGCGTGACTGGGATCGGTTCCGGTCGCTGTTTATTCCCGAGGCCCGGCTGATACCGACAGGGTACAGACCTGACGGAACGCACGCGTACATCGTGTGGTCTCCGGATCAATACATCGAGGCGGCTGGCGCTCAGCTCGTGGCCAACGGGTTCTTCGAACAGGAAGAACACCGGGTGACAGAGCAGTGGGAGGATATCGCCCATGCGTTCAGCACCTACAATTCCTACCGAACCGAGGCGGACATGGAGGCGGGAACCACCTTCATGCGAGGAATCAACAGCTTTCAACTGATGTGGGACGGCGAACGGTGGTGGGTCGTTTCCATCATGTGGGAGGCCGAGGGCCCCGATCGCCCGTTGACCGAGGGGTATCTCGGCAAGGACTGATCCAGGTGGTCGCAACCGGCGACGCTCGCCCTCATGCTCGCAGCAACGCCTGCAGGACACCCAGCACCGCAGCTGCGGCGGCCGCCACGACCAGGGGTCGCCAGGTGGACCTCGTTTCCTTTCTCGCCTCCGGAATCAACTCGCGGAGGACCATCCAGCCCATCGCGCCGGCGGCGAAGCCGAACCCTGCGGCGAGGTAGTCTCGAAACTGGAGAACGAACAGAAACGCGGGTACGGCAAGGAGCGGCTGGGGAATGCTGGAGAAGAAGCTCCACGCGCCCGCCTTCCAGACGGAGACGCCTCGCGGGACGAGCACGAGCGAGATCGCCAGGCCTTCTGGAATGTTGTGGACGGCGATAGCCAGCGAGATGAACAGACCGAGTTCGGCCCCACCGCCGAACGACACTCCGATTCCTACGCCCTCGGCCACGGAGTGAATCGTCATCACGCCGACGATCAGCAGGCTCTTTCTGGCGTCGGCACCCCGGAGATCTCCCACGCGCACGCCGTCGAACCGACCGAGCAGCCAGCGGCTGGCCGCGATGAACAGCAGGCCGGCGACCAGGCCGGCGCCGAGCCGGCCGGGACTCTGGTGCCAGCCCTCGTACACGAGCTGGCCCGAGGCGGCCAGCATGAGGCCAGCCGCGGCAGCGTTTCCGTACCCGAGCCAATAGCGCCCGGGTTTGGGCACCCACAGGAACGGCAGGGCGCCGAGACCGGTCGCGGCTGCCGTCAGCAGGGCTAACAGGAATACGTAGAGTAGTTCGATCGGGGTGTCCCGAGATCACAGGAGACGGCGTGCGGCCAGCGTCACCGCGTCTGACAGGCAACGGAACAGCCGACCATCGAGCCGGCAAGACGTCAGGCCAGCAGAGCGTCCAGTTCCTGCCGTGCCTCCGCCTGCACTTCCGCATCTCGCTCGATGTCGCGGACCATTTCGGTGAGGACTCTTTCCTCTTCACCCGGAGCAACGGACCCGGCCGCTCTCGCCCGGGCCATCGCCGCCAGCGCATCCAGCAGCCTCTGAACGAGCCGGTCGCGCATGCGAGAGACTCTGGCGTGCGCTTCCATCCAGGCGGGCTGGGAGGTTTCGTTTCCTGCCTGCCGCTCGAGCACTCCCAAACTCTCGTCCAGACCCGCCAGGTCCCGGGCCAGGTGGCTCGCTCCACGCAGCAATTCGGTGAACACGCCGTCCGGCTGCAAGTCCGGGGTCACCGCGCGAAGTTCGCGGGCCATCCGGACGAAGTCAGCAAGCAGACGACGGGCCGCACCCTCTGGCATGTCCGCCAGAGCGGCCCTGGCCACAGTCTCGGCATCGACGGGGAGGGACGACGTCGTGTTGGCAGACAGCAGCGCGGGGTCCTGGCGGCGCAGCACGGCCCAGATCACGGTTGCCGCGAACAGCGGCGTGATGAGCAACATGGCGGGTGATGCAACGAAACCTGCAGCGAACCCCGTTGCGATGGCAGTTCCGAGTACCGCCCCCATGGTCGGGGACAGCCGCGCTCCGACACGCGCAGGGTGCGTGATGCGGATCGGGAGGCCAGACTCTCGCAAGCGACGGGCGGCCCGGTCCGCCACGGCTGCCGGCACTCGGGCAAGCGGCAGATCCCCACACAACGCGGCACTGACATCGGACTGCGATCGGTCGTCACCCACGATGTCCGACAGCTGGTCGGCTATGTCCTGACGGTGATTCCGGTCGTCACCGCGTTCGAGGAACAACAGTCGTTCATTGGCCGGCCGACGGTCGTGTGATCCTGGTCCCAGGCAAGAGCCGCATAGTCCAAGGCCGAATGGATCGGCGGCACCGCACAACAGGCAGACGCGTCGGCCCGCAGAACTGAGGAAGCCGGATGAGACGTCACCACCCGATTCCAGCACTTCTGACAGAGTACCGGCCGTGGGAAACCGCTGTCCCGGATCTTCACGCGTCAGGGTCGCGGTTACGTCGTCCAGCCACGCCGGGATATCCGGGCACTGTGATCGTGGCCGAAAGCCCACCGGTGATGGACTCGGCGGCAGGTGAGCCGACTTCTGGTTGGGCAGCATTCCCGTCAACGCGAAGTACAGGGTAGTTCCCAGACCATACAGATCCGACCTCGCATCTCCGCGTTCACCGGCCAGGATCTCGGGAGCCGTGTACGCGATCGTGCCCACCAGGCCGCCGGTCCGGGTCACCGTGCTCATGTCCGTTACGCGGGCCGATCCGAAGTCCGCCAGTCGCGCTCTGCCGTTCCCGCCGAGGAGCACGTTCTGTGGCTTCACGTCACGATGCAGCACGCCCATCGCATGGGCAGCCTGGAGTGCCGCCGAGATATCCAGGCCGATCCGAACGGTTCCGTCTGCCGTCAAGCGTCCCTGGTGAGCTACGCGTCGGGCCAGGTCGGGCCCGTCAACGAATTCCATCACGAGGAATGTCCGTCCGTCCCGGTCGACGAAATCATGAAGCTGGACGACGTTCGGGTGTGAGAGACCGCGGGCTACGAGCGCCTCCCTGCGCATTCTCTCTTTGGCAACTGCCTCGGCGGTGGGGGGCGGCACAAGCAGCTTGATGGCTACCGGCGAATCGAGCGTCAGGTCCCTCGCCCGATACACGACGGAGTAACCGCCACGGCCAATCTCTTCCTCGATTCGGTACCGGTCAGCGAGGACGTGGTCCGCCGCCAGGTGGGTCACGTTCTGACGGCTCAGCGAATTTGATCCAGAACGAACCGGGCGTTGGTCGTCCAGCCGTCGTTCTGGTCGTAATGCCGGAGGAAGTCTTCGAGGTACTGCTTGGCCGCCGCCTGTTCTCCGAGCTGATACGAAGAGATGCCTGCGTGATACAGCGCCATGTAATGATTGGGCCAGAACTCGACGACGAGCTCCATGATCGGGCCCGCCGACAGGTCATCCCCGGCGTCGGCTACGGGATGGCCCACCCCGAAAACGATGCCCGCAGCTTTCCAGCGGTCGTCCGCCTTCAGTTCGAGGATCAGCTCGCGAGCCCTGTCGATTTTTCCCGCGAGCGCATAGCAGGCCGCACTGTACCCCGTTCCTTCCAGACCCGCCGGCGGCGGATACCACTGCTGTCGCGTCTCGGCTTCGACGCTGTTGCAGTAAGGCTTCGTGGCCTGGAACCAGCTGCCCGCGTCGCCGGTGAACTGATGTTCGGCACCCGCGGGATGCGCAAACGACCGGCCCGGCATGCGAAGCCCCTGAATGACCATGAACGCACTGACGCCTGCGAACAGGGCCGATAGAACGATGAGTTTGCGCACGATGTCACCTTCTGCCATGGATCTCCGGGCGAATCCCGCCCTTCTGTCCTGTACGACGATCGTACGTCCAGAAGATGCACAGGATCCCTCGAGGGAAGTGAAGCAAGATGGGGGCCAAGGTCGGTCCATCCGCGTATCTTGTCCTCGGCATTGTCGGTCACCCCGTAAAACTGGCCCCTGCGAAAGGAATGATCGATGTCCATGGCCGCCAATCTACTTCCGCGTTTCGACCAGATCGTAGCGAACACGCGGCAGCACCTTGCCGCGATACCTGACGACCGCCTCGGTTGGAAGCCCCACGACAAGTCGTGGACCGTCGGCGAGCTCGGCAGCCACCTGGCAAACCTGTCCGGATGGACGATGCCCACGCTGGCGCAGGATTCGCTGGATGTCGCGCCGCTGGACGGGGATGGCCCGCCTCCGCAGCCCGAGTACGGATCCTCCGGGGAAATGGTGTCCGTGTTTGACGAACTAACGGCCGCTGCGCGTGCGACCATCGCCGGTACGACCGACGAAGGATTCATGGGATCGTGGACCTTGCTCGTCGGCGGTGAACAGCGCTTCTCGATGCCGAAGATCGCGGTACTCCAGGAGTTCATCCTGGATCACCTGATCCATCACCGAGGCCAACTCACCGTGTACTTGAGGATGCTCGACATACCGGTTCCGCAGACCTACGGACCGACGGCGGACTTTCCGGACATGTAGGGAGCGTCGCTCGGCGCGGTCCCGTTCGAGACCGCGCCGGGCGGGTAGATCAGAAAGCGTCCGGCGCGACCAGGTCGAGGTAGTTCGCGACGAAGAGATCGTGGAACTCCTGGGAACTCAGGATGTGCCCCTGCTTCTGGGCGAGATCTGCCACACGAAATCCGAACTGTGCTGCGCGCATCCGCTGGGCGGGCGTGCCGTGGTGGCCGGGATCCGAGAACCCGCAGTCACCGAGTTCGAAGAACACTTCGAGGAACTGCTCGACGCGCCGCTGTCGCAGCGTGCCGCCCCGGGCATGCGTCAGGTAGTACGCGGACATCGCGTCGGCCATCAGTTCCGTGTAGCGGGTCGCTTCCGCGGCGTTCGGACCTCCGGGATCCGTCGTGGGGATCGGATCGCTGAAATAGTCATTCTCGAACTGTATGTGATGCGCGAACTCGTGTGAATATATCGCCTGCGGCGCGACGTCTCCGAACCCGAGCGCCTCGTAGGCCTCGAGTATGGCGTCGCCCATCACGATCCGGTCGGAGATTCCGGAACCCGGATTGCTGAACGCGAAGGCGTTGAAGCTGAACAGCACGTGGTTCCCGCCGTCGAGTATCTCCGACTCGGAGAGCGCGTCGAGGATGAGGGACGCGAAGAAATCGGCAGTGGCCTCTGATTCGCCGAAAGCCACCTGGTAGGTCAGCGATACGCGCTCGGGATCCTGCAGCATCGTTCCCTTCATGGCGAGCAGGAGGATGTCATCGGAGTTGATGTCCCAGAAGCGCCTCACGTCCCTGTCTGTCTTCCGCATGACTTGGGTGAACTGGCCGTCGTATCCGAATTCCTGCGGCAACGACCCGTCCTGGAGCAGCAGGGCTTCGAACTGCGGGATCAGATCGGCCAGCAGGCCGAAGAACAGCAGATTGAACAGGTCGGGTTCTCCGAACACGAACTCGAAGAACTCGTCCAGGAAAAAATCGATCACGGCGGTCGAGGGTGGGCACTGGAACTCGCCGGGGTTGATCGCCCGGTCCACGGCGTTTGCGAAGTGGGACTCGGTCAGCCCGGTTTCGAGGAGACGCGTGCGCGCGCCGTCGCGGTCGAGGCCGGTAGGAAGCGAGACATCGAGATCCGAGACCACGGCCGACATCTGGCCGGGAGTGACCAAGTCGCCGACCGTCACGGTCGGGGGGCCGGGTTCCGTGACTTGATCCTGACAGCCGACAGCGCCGAATGCGAGCAGCAGACCGGAACCGAACAGGGCTGTCCTTCTCATGATCGTTCCCCTCCAGGTAGCATGAATCGCGGCGACATGCACTCAGGTAGTGAGGAGAAATAATCGCTGGGATTGCTCATGGGCAAGTCGGCTCCCTGAGACGCTTCGAGGTTCAAGTGTCGCTGCCGGGAGTGACCAGGTATACGTTTTCTTTTCACTTTTGCCGGAGATGACCATGGTTCGCCGGGTTGCGATGTTTCTGCTGCTGGCCCTCGTCGGCTGCCGGCCGGCCACGTCCGAGTTGGCCGACATATCAGATGTCTCGTCGGTGTTCGATGAAACCGCGGGCCGCTGGGTCGACCTGACGCATTCGTTTTCAGCGTCGAGCATCTACTGGCCGACGGACACGCTCGGGTTCGTCCTTCAGGAGCTGGCCTACGGTCCGACGGACGGGGGTTGGTTCTATTCGTCCTACCGGTACTCGGCGGCCGAGCACGGGGGCACACACCTCGACGCGCCGATCCACTTCGCCGAGGGGCGGCGGACGACCGACGAGATTCCGTTGTCGGCACTGATCGGACCTGCTGTTGTCGTTGACGTGTCGGACCGGGCGCACCCGGACTATCTCGTTTCCGTCGCGGATCTCGAGGCGTGGGAGGCCGCACACGGCCCGATGCCGAGCGGAGGGATCCTGCTGCTGAGGACGGGATGGGGCGCACGATATGGCGACAGAGCCTCTTACCTCGGAACCGACCTCACCGGGCCGGACGCGGTTCCCGAGTTGCATTTCCCGGGCCTCGACCCGGAGGCCGCGCAATGGCTGGTCGACAACCGGGACATCGTCGCGCTCGGTCTCGACACGCCGAGCCTGGACTACGGGCAGTCGGCCGATTTCCGAGCACACGTCATACTGAACTCGGACAACGTCGCGGGAATCGAAAACGTAGCCAACCTGGACCAACTTCCGGCGAGCGGCAGTTTCGTCGTGGCCCTGCCCATGAAGATCGAGGGCGGGAGCGGCGGACCGCTGAGGATCGTCGCGTTCGTGCCCGGAATCTAAGGCGAGCTGGCCTGTCTCAACCGCACTCGCTGTACCCGCAGGCGTGGCATTTCACGCAACCCTCGGCGAACTCGAGTCCGGAACCGCAATCCGGACAGGTACCGATAAACGTAAGCGCCGCCTGCTCTTCGAACCGGTGGATGACCGGTTTGTGGGCGGTCTGGGTGCCACCGTTGGTGACCTTCGCGGCACCGGGGTCCGGGATCGGGAGCGACTGCTGGATCCCTTCCTTTTCCTCGAGATGCCTCTCGATGACCTGGGCGATCGCATCCGGGCTGGACAGAACCTTGTTGGGGCCCATGCCCACGGCGCGGTCCGAACTGATCCCGCGCAGCTGCTTGTGAATCGCGCGGAGTGAGATTCCGCTCCTGAGAGCCAGGCTGATCAGTCGGCCGATCGCCTCGGCATCGGCCATGGCCGGTCCGCCCGCCTTGCCCAGTGCGACGAACGCCTCGAATGGGCGGCCTTCCTGGTCTTCGTTGATCGTCACGTACATGTCGCCGAGGGGTGAGTCGATCTTGCGGGTGACACCCCGGAGCTCAGCTGGCCGCGATCGGACCAGCGGGGCCTTCATCCGACCGCCCTCCAACGCCGCGATTGTCTTGCCGCTCTCCTCGAGCTCCGACTCCAGGTCAGCGATGCGGCCAAGCGCCGCGGTGAGGGCTTCCGTCAGCTCCGGGTCCCCTATCTGGTCGAATCCCGTGGTGCCGCGACCCGCATCTGCTACGACCTTCCGGGCCGTCTTGCCGGTAGAGAGTACCTGCGCGTCACGTGAACCATCCCGGTACACCGTCACTCCCTTGCACTTCAGCTGGTAGGCGAGCTCGTAGATCCTCCGAACATCTTCTTCCGTCGCGTCGTTCGGAAAGTTGCACGTCTTCGAGATCGCGGAGTCGGTGTACTGCTGGAAGGCCGCCTGCATCCGGATGTGCTGCTCCGGAGTCACGTCGTGGGCTGTCGTAAACGTCTGCTGCACGTCCTCGGGAACTTCGTCGAAATGGATATGGCCCTCGGTGGCGATACGCTCCATCAGCTCGTCGGAGTACCAGCCTTGCTCTCTGGCAAGTTCGACGAACATCGGGTTCACATCGGGCATCAGGACGCCCGCCTGATTGCGCATGAACGCAACCGCAAACAATGGCTCGATGCCACTGGAGCAACCGGCGATGATGGAAATCGTACCGGTCGGCGCCACGGTCGTCATGTTGCAGTTGCGGAGGCGCCGCATCGGTCGGATTCGGCTGCCGCCTTTGTCGCGTGCGCAGCTGTCGTCCGGACCCCAAATGGACTTCTCCCACTCCGGGAACACGCCTCGTTCCCGAGCCAGGCGCTCGGATTCGACCTTGGATTCCTCGTCGACGAACCGCATCAACTCGCGTCCCAGCTCGATCGACCGCGGCGACCCGTAGGGCTCCCCGAGCTGTACGAGCATATCCGCCCAACCCATCACTCCAAGACCGATGCGCCGGATCCTCTTGGACAGTTCCTCTATCGGAGGTAGTGGGTACTTGTTCGCATCGATCACATTATCGAGGAAGTGCGTCGCCTTGTGGACGGCCGTGCGGAGCGAGTCCCAGTCGATCTTTCCGTCTTCGACGAAGGCGCCGACGTTCACCGAACCCAGATTGCACACATCGTACGGGAGCAGCGGTTGTTCACCGCACGGGTTGGTCGCCTCGTAGGAGCCCATGTGCGGTACGGGATTGTACCGGTTCGCTTCGTCGATGAAATAGACGCCGGGCTCCCCGTTCCGCCACGCCCCGTGGATGACCTTGCCGAATACTTCGCGCGCATCCAATTGACCGACGACTTCTCCACCACGTGGATTATGGAGATCGTACGGTTCATTGCGCTCGATCGCGGCCATGAAATCGTCCGTGATGGCTACGGAGATGTTGAAGTTCGTGATCTTGTTCTTGTCGGACTTGCAGTCGATGAAGTGCAGGATGTCCGGGTGGTCGACACGGAGGATGCCCATGTTCGCTCCGCGTCGGGTGCCACCCTGCTTGACGGCCTCCGTGGAAGCATCGTAAACCTCCATGAAGCTGACCGGTCCGCTCGCGACGCCCATGGTCGACTTTACGACGTCTCCCTGGGGCCTCAGCCGGGAGAAGCCAAATCCGGTTCCCCCGCCCGACTGGTGAATCAGGGCCATGTCGCGCAGTGTTTCGTAGATACCTTCCAGACTGTCCGGCACGGGAAGGACGAAGCACGCACTCAGCTGACCGAGAGGACGCCCGGCGTTCATCAGCGTCGGACTGTTGGGCTCGAACTGACCCAGCGCCATCATTTCGTAGAACTCGCGCGCGGTGGACTCGATCTGAGCTTCGGTTGCGCCGTACCCGGCGTCCATCCCGGCTATCACACGTGCCACGCGCCAGAACATGTCGGTCGGCGATTCGCTCAACTCGAGGTCGTCGTTCTTCTTCAGGTACCGCTTACCGAGAACCGTTACGGCATTATCCGTCAGGCGCGGCTGTGGGAGGTCCGCGGGGGTGGTTCCGGGATCGACGGAGGTGGGGGCCGCCTCCGACTTCATCGCCGTGTCTGGTGACTGCATGAGGTCCGCACTCCTGAGCTTCTTAGCCTATTCTTCCTGCCTCTTATGCCTACCCCCGAAGGGGACGAAAATCTAAGGTTGTCCCTTGCACCGCGCCGGATTTCGAAGTGACGGCTCCCCCTCGGGTGCATAACACCCGCTGAAAACATCCTCGAGATTGCGTGCAATGTTTGTCGAACCGGCGGGACAGGGCCGGATGGTCCGGAGCGGCACCAGCGCCGCCACACACCCCAATATCTTGGGGCCCGACTAGAATAAAAACCCTATATGTAGTGGTCAAGGCCTGAATTGTAACAGGCGCCGAATTCGGATCCTGCTGACCCGCAATCGGCGTCTTCGGTGCGTGCGAATCAGTCTCCTGCGGCCTGCCAGCGGCCTGCGCGATGCGCTTCCTTCAGTACCAGATAGTGAGCCACCGTGCGCCGTGCGCGGGAAACCAAGTCGTCATCCACCTGCCGAACGACGCGTCCCGGGACGCCCACGACGAGACTGCGGGGCGGCACGACCATACCTTCCCGGATCAAGGCTCCAGCGCCAATCACCGATCCCCCACCGACGACGGCGTGCGACAGGACGATCGCCCCCATCCCGATCAGGCATCCGTCACCGATCGTGCATCCGTGGACAATCGCGCGATGCCCGATTCCCACATCCGACCCGATTTCACAGGGCTGATCCGTGTCCACGTGTACCACGGTGAGATCCTGGATGTTCGTGCGCTCGCCGACCCGGATCGCAGCGATATCCCCACGCAGGACACAACCGTACCACACGCTGGCCCCGGCGCCGAGGACGACGTCTCCAGACACGACGGCACCCGGCGCGATCCAGGCACCATCGCCGAGCGTCGGGCGGGCGCTGGTCGTCAGTTGGTCGATCCTCACGGCTGGAGCTGCGCTTCTTCGGCCGTCTGCCGGAAGAATCCCTCGATCCCGGCCAGCACCCCGCGCGCATATCTCTCCTGGAATTCCGGCGTCTTGAGCGCTGCCTCGTGGGCAGGGATCATCATGAAAGCCCCTTCCGTCAGAATCGATGGCATCCACGACATGCGGGTAACCGCCAGATCGCCCCAATAGACACCGAGGTCGCGCAATCTCATCGAAGCGAGCATTCCGTCCTGCACGGCCTCGGCCAGGCCATGGGAATGCGGGTGGTAGTGGTACGTGCTCGTCCCTTCCCGCCCGACAGGCTGCACCCCGTCAGGCAGGGCATTGTTGTGGATGGACACGAAGACATCCGCCTCCGCTTCGATGGCCCTCTGCGTCCGCTCGTACAGACCGACAGGGAGCGTGTCATCCCGGATCAGAACGGGCTCGCCGCCGGATTGGCGCACCAGCTTGGCCAGGATCCGACCGATCTCCAGGTTGGCGTCACCTTCGTAATACCCGGTCGGACCATGTGCGCCGGCTGCGGGATGCCCGGGATCGATCGCGATGCGCCGGCCTCGCAGGGGAACCATCGGATCGATGGATGGCGGACGGCGGATCTCGAACCGGAGCTCGACTCCGCCGTCGTCACGCGGGGCCCAGCTCGTGCGGTATCCCCATACCCGTTCCACAAGATGGATGCGCAAGCGGTAACGGTCACCGGGCAGCTGCTCCCACTCGATACGCTCGATCAACCGCCCGCCCGCACCTTCGCGAATCCGATTCGTCGCACCGGTCGCGCCGAACAGCGTGAGCTCGATGATGTGTGAGTCGGGTTCGGTCACCGCTACGGGAACGGCGGCAGCGAGCCACGTCCGCATGACGATCCGGTCCGGACGTACTTCGAAGCGCAGGTCTCCGACGTCGCTGCGCGCGGGCAGGCTTCCGGCCGGCAGCACTTCCAGATCTTCCTCCGCGACCCAGGCGACCAGCCCGGGAGCCAGGCGTACCCGCCAGCGGTTCCCCTCGCGACCATCGAGCGTGACCCGCGTGTGATCCGGGAACAGCCAGCGGTACGGACCGAACGGTGCCGGCCTGGCGTTGATCACGCCGTCCGCTCCCCCTGCCGGATCGTCCGGTTCGCGCAATTCGGCGACGGGCAATTCAGCCGGACTCAGAATACGCAGCGGCAAAACCACGGCGCCGCGAGCCGTGGCGTTTCCGACGACGACGCTCACGCCAAGACGCAGCGAGTCCGCCGTGGCTGCCCAGTTACAGTCCTCCGGCGCACACGCGATCCGATAGAACGACTCCGCGGGCATGGCGAGTCGGTAGGTGCCTGTTTGTTCGGTCTCGGTCATCGACAGACGCCGGTTTCCCGCATCCAACCAGACCTCGGCACCGGGCGTGGCCCGCACGGTGACCGCGAGTTCGTCGCCCGGCAGCGCCCAGCGGATCGCATGATCCTCAAGCGACGCAGGATCGATCCACGGGGCGTCGGCTGCACCCTCGAACGCTCGCTCCGGCACGAGAAAAGGATGACGCAGAGTATCGACCTGGCTCCCTCGTCGGGCGACCAGCAGATAGGAAGCCGTGTCACCCGTCTCCGGCGGGGGAACCGGCAGATAGGCCAGGAAGGACCCGTTGGGGTTCACGTCGACGAAGTAACCGTTCACGATCAACGTCGCGTCGCCCGTGCCGATGGAGCCGAATACGAAGTTGGAGTCACTGGAGGTGATTCGCTGCAGAGAATCTGGATACTCCACGTGGAGACGGATGGGCCCGATCACCGCCGGGATCGGTGGCAGCACACTTCCGATGATTCCCGGCGGCAGCAATCCTGGCGCTGCGGAAGTCCCGCCACACCCGGCGAAGCCGGTGATGGTCGCGATGGTCGCGATGGCTGCGATGGCCGACGTGGGTCGGCGCTTCCTCAGAGTTACCACCTCTATTCCGCCACCTCTCCCGTTGAGCGCCAGCGTCGCAGGGCGATGAGTCCCACACTGCCGACGACAGCCGCGAGCATCGCCGTCCTCCATTCGTACAGCATCGCGCCGCCGACCGCGAACATCAGCCCGAACAGCAGCATGGCGGCGCCGAGCGTGCGAAACAAATCCTGTCGGAGTGCCGTGACCGGCTCGAGACCCGTGCGCTGCCGAGAACGCTTCCATCCGGGGCCGCCAGGCCGAACCCGACGATAGAACGTGTCGAGTGTTTCGTCGGACTCCGGCTTGGTGAGAAACATTACGGCCATCCATATGATGCCCGAGCCGAAGGCTGTCACGGTCAGACGCGCCCCGAAATCGAGTCCCCCGAACATCGGCAGGTAGGAACCGATGGCGATCCCAAAGCCTGCCAGCATGGCGGCTAGTTCCGCCCATGCGTTCACACGCCACCAGAACCAGCGGAGAATGAGAACGGCACCCGGACCGGTTCCGATGGCAATCACGAACCGGAACACGGTACCGATGTCATTGGTGAAGAACGCGGCGACGCCACCGCACAGGACCATCAGCACCGAGGCCAGGCGACCCATGAGCACCAGCCGCTTCTGCGGCGCGTCCGGCTCGACGAACCGGGCCCACAGATCGTTTACGACGTAGCTCGCACCCCAGTTGATCTGCGTGGAAACCGTGGACATGAAAGCCGCGACAAAGGACGCGACCACGAGCCCGAGTACTCCGGCCGGCAGGTAGCGAAGCATGAGGAGTGGATACCCCATTTCCGGGTCCTCGAGATTCGGGAACACGACGATCGCCGCGAGAGCCGCAAGAATCCACGGCCACGCGCGCAGCACGTAGTGCAGGAGATTGAACAGCCACGCCGCTTTCTCCGCATCCTTCTCAGTCTTCGCCGCGGACATCCGCTGGACGAATTCTCCGCCTCCGTCAGAGCGGCGCCAGGCCCACCACTGGATGCCCAGGTATGCCAGAAAAGTGCCCATCGGCAACTCCAGGGACCCGGGCGTGGGCAGCATCCCGAGCGCGTCGGACCGGCCGGCCGCTTCGAGTCCCTGTTTCAGCTCGCCGATTCCTCCGATGTCGACGATCGCATAACCGGCGACCAGCAGGGCGCCGAGCATCGCCAGCCCGAATTGCAGGAAGTCTGTGGCCACGACGCCCCACAGACCGGACACGCCGGCGTATACGAGGACAAACACGGACAGGCCGACGACGATCCATAGACGTCCGTCCCCGGGAAGCCACGCAGGAAGCGCATCGATCACACCCAGTGCTTCGATGACCTTGCGCATCGCGAGCATGACGTAACCGATCGCGATGCAGTTGATCGGCACCGCGAACAGGAAAGCGCGTGTGCCGCGCAGCACCGCCGCAGGTCGACCACCGTACCGGATTTCCGTCAACTCGGCATCTGTGACGACTTCGGCGCGGCGCCACAGGCGCGCGAACAGGTAGATGAGCAGGACGTGGGAAAGGGCGAACGCCCACCACTCCCAGTTGCCGGCGATCCCTCGCCGCGCCACGAGACCCGTCACGTATAGCGGCGTGTCCACGCTGAAGGTAGTGGCTGCCATCGAAGTGCCGGCGAGCCACCACGGCAGCGAGCGGCCGCTGACAAAAAATTCCACCAGGCTGCCGCTCGCACGCCTCGCGAGCCACAGGCCGATCGCCAACGTCCCGACCAGGTACGCACCGACGATCCACCAGTCCAGCGCTCCCATCATGGGCCTGCTCCGGCGCCGTCGAGGATCGTCCGGGCCGCGGCTCGCTCCATCGTCGGTTCGGTTCCCCAGGCGCACACGCCGACCCCGCCCAATTCCGCGAGCAGCCTCCGGTGTCCGAATGCTACCGGAAGTACGTCCTGGGAGGTCACTATCACCGACCGAACAGCTTCCTGCGTCCTCGGCGTCAGCCCGGCACTCCCTTTCCAGGCTTGCGGCGTCGACGCGATGAGCACAATCGCGAAGCGGGCGTCGTCGGAATCGTCGATCGTCCAGCCCGCCGCCTCAAATTCCCGATTGAACGCCTCTCCAAACGGCGGCCTGCCCGGCTGCTCTCGATCGTCCCAAATCGCAACGACGCGCACACAGCGTTCCGAGCGCAGCCAGCCGGGCAGCTCACCGATCGTAAGCACGCTGTCGGTCGCAAGCTTCAGGCTCGCTTGATGAGAGTCGTCCTCCCGGCAGGTTGCGTCCGACAGCCGCATCCGGGCCGTCTCGGACCTCCGGATCGCGGTTTCGAGCCGTGCGCGGACGGCTGGATCGTCGCGGGCGGCTGCTTCGAGCGCTTCGACGGTGGCACGGAGATCCTCGGGGTAGACCAGCAGGTCACACCCGGCGGCGAGCGCCGCTACCGCTGCCCGACCGCCACTGCCCTGTGCGTCGAGGAAGCCGCTCATGTTCATGGCGTCGGTAATGACCAGACCCTCGAACGCGAGGTCACCGCGCAGCACGTGATCGATAATCTCCGGGCTCATCGTGGCCGGCAGGCTGGCTCCGAAGCCCGGGTAGAGGACGTGTGCGACCATGATGGCTGCTACTCGGTCGGCCACCTCGCGAAACGGCCGGACATCCGACTCCAGCATCGCCCGGGACGCATCGACGACGGGGATTTCCTCATGCGAATCGGCGACGGCCCGGCCGTGTCCCGGAAAGTGCTTGGCGCACGCGAGCACACCTTCGGCCTGGCAGGCGTCGATCCACGCTCGGCCGAGTTGTGCCACCACGCGCTCGTCCGCCGAGAACGCCCGCGTTCCGATGATCGGGTTCCTCGGTTCGACGTCCAGGTCCAGCACCGGGGCGAACACCAGATCGATGCCGAGGTTGCGGGCAGCGCGACCCGTGATCCGACCGGCCAGGGTGGCGGCTTCGATCGGTCGACGGTGAGCCGCCAGTCCTGCCGGCGGAGGTAACGTAGGCAAGCCCCCGAACTGTTGACCCGGTCCGCGTTCGAGGTCCGATCCGATCCACAGAGGGTGCCCGGCGGACTCCCTCAACTCGGCGACCAGCCGGCGCACCTGCTCGCCCTGCCCCCCGAACAGGATGAACCCGCCCACGCCGAGGCCGAGCGCGCTCTTCGCCGTTTCCCGCACTTGCGCCTCAGGTTCGAGGTCCAGGCGAAGCGCCTCCAGTACGACCCGACCCGCGCATTCCCTGGCCTCCATCACGCCGGGATCCGTTTTCCCAGCCGGCGTGGGCCCGCCGCCCCCGTGGCCCAGGACAGGTTCACCGGAATTCCGAGTACGTGCTGGCGGGCCAGGAGGGCGAACGCCGCCGCCTCTCGAGCATCACCGTTCCAGCCGACCTCCTCGAGCAGACGGACATCCGAATCTGGCAGGTGGCCGACCAGACGTCGTCGGATTTCCGCGTTGCGAGCGCCGCCTCCGCTCAGCAGTACCTCATCGACCCGAAACCCGACCCGTGAGTAGCTGTCGGCGATCGAACGGGCCGTGAATTCGGTGAGCGTCGCGAGGGCGTCGGCGGGAGACAGGTCGTCGTGGCGGTCGAGCCATGCGTTCACGCGCGCCGCGCCGAATCTCTCTCGCCCCGTACTGCGCGGAGGCCCCTCGGCAAAAAACGGGTCAGTCATCCACTCAGCGACCAGGGCCTCACGCGCGGCTCCAGAAGCCGCCAGACGACCGTCCTCATCCCAGGCGGCTCCAGTGAACCGCGCTGCGGCTGCGTCGATCATCGCGACGCCGGGGCCCGTGTCGAAAGCCACGGGCGAGGTGGAGCTATCCGCCAGCGGAGGGAGCGCCGTGACGTTTGCCATCCCGCCGATGTTCTGGACCGCCCGGGCGTGGTCGGTTCGCAGCAGAAGATCGTCGAACGCAGGCGTGAGCGGGGCTCCGTGCCCCCCGGCCGCCATGTCGCGCACACGGAAGTCGGCAATTACATCGGTGCCCGTCCGTTCCGCGATCAATGCGGGCTCGCCGAGCTGGAGCGTCGATCCGCCCCCGCCGGGTCCAGGAGGACAATGCCGGAACGTCTGCCCGTGACTGCCGATGGCGATCACGGGCTCCGATGCCGCTTCGATTGCGGCCGCCGCCGCCTCGGCGAACCGTTCTCCCAGGTCGAAATTCAGCCGGCACAACGCGTCGGAACCGGCGTCACCCTCCACGGCATCGCGCAGTCGGGCAGCGAACTCCGGCTCATAACGCAGCGTGTCGAACCATTCCAGGCGGGCCACGGCGGGGATCTCGGCCGGACCCTCGAACCTGACGAGCGCCGCGTCGATACCGTCCAGCGACGTCCCGGACATCAGGCCCACGTACAGGCCCCCCGCTTCAGGCTGGCGTGGTGTCAAGTGCGTGTTTCCTCACGATCCGGGTCCAGGCGCCATTCGAGAGGGGAGAAGCTAACCCGCGGTACCGACCATAGAACAGCGGGTCGGACCTTGCATCCTCACTGCCCCCGGGTACCATTGATCATGCGTCGGATTCCTCCGACAATCCACGACACGCCGACGGAGGCTGTGCGGCTTTGACCATTCACGACCGTATCTCCCGGACAGCCCTGCTCCTGTTGCTCGTGGTCGCCGGCTGCTCATCACCAACACAGACGCGACCTTCCGTCACCGAGGCTGACGTGCAATTTCCCGCCGCGTGGCGGTATGACGCACGAACCCGGCCCGTGAGCGCGGACAGCGGGATGGTGGTGTCGACGGACAGCCTGGCGTCAGCGGCGGGAGTGGAGATTCTGCGCGCTGGCGGCAACGCCGTTGAGGCGGCGATCGCCACGTCCTTCGCCCTCGCGGTGGTCAACCCCGAGGCCGGCAACGTCGGTGGCGGTGGATTCATGGTGGCGCGCCTGGCCGACGGGACGGAATTCGCGCTCGACTATCGCGAACAGGCCCCGGGTGGCGCGACGTCGGATATGTACGTCGACGAGCAGGGCCGCGTAACGGACCGGGGCGTGGAGGGTCACCTCGCATCCGGCGTGCCGGGAACGGTAGCGGGCCTGGAAGCCGCGTATTTGAGGTACGGAGAGCTTCCGTGGGCTCGGCTTCTGGAGCCCGCGATACGACTCGCAAGGGACGGATTTCATGTGGCCGAGCGGCACCACAATTCGATTCGCGACAAGCGCGAACTGCTGAGCAAGTTCCCGACATCCGCCGGCAAGTTTCTGCCGCGAGGCGAGCCGCCCCCGATCGGATCCTCATTCAAGCAGCCTTATCTCGCGCGCACGCTGCAGGCGATCGCCGACGGGGGAGCCGCCGCTTTCTATGAGGGTTGGATCGCCGATTCGCTGGCTGCCGAAATGCGGCGGGGCGGAGGATTGATCAACCGGCGGGACCTGGCCGCGTACGAGGCCGTGTGGCGGGAGCCGGTGCGCGCGGAGTATCGCGGGTACGAGGTGGTGTCTATGCCGCCGGCGTCCTCGGGCGGTACGACCCTGACCCAGATCCTGAACATCATGGAGGGGTTCGATCTCCAGACCGCCGGCTGGCACTCGGCCGAGGCGATTCACCTCGCCGTGGAAGCCATGCGTCGTGCGTATGCGGATCGCAATTACTACCTGGGTGACACGGATTTCGTGGACGTCCCGCTCGCCATGCTGACGTCGGAGTCGTACGCCGATTCCCTGCGCCGCTCAATCGACCGGGACCGGGCGTCGGTGTCGGAGGAGTTCAATCGGGTCTCGGTCGAATCCGAAAACACGACGCACGTGTCGGTCGTTGACGTGCGCGGGAATGCCGTTGCGGTCACGACGACGTTGAATTCCGGTTTCGGATCGGGAGTCGTCGTGCGTGGCGCGGGTTTCCTGCTCAACAACGAGATGGACGATTTCACCTCCCTCGTCGGGGTTCCGAACCTGTATGGCCTGGTTCAGGGTGAGGCAAATGCCATCGCCCCCGGAAAGCGGATGCTGTCGGCCATGACGCCGACGATTGTCATCAATCCGCAGGGACGGACCGAGCTCGTCACAGGCACTCCCGGGGGGGCGACGATCATCACGACCGTGTTTCAGATCGTCACGAACCACATCGACTTCGGTCTTCCCGTGCAGACCTCGGTAAACGCTCCTCGATTCCATCACCAGCATCTTCCCGACGTCATCCGGTTCGAGAAGGACGGCCTTCCGGCATCGGTCGTGGCGGAGCTTCGGTCGCTCGGACACGAAGTTTCGGAGCGGACCGGAATCTCCGGGAATGTGGAGTCGATCTACATCGCTCCCGACGGAACGATGTTCGGGGCTGCGGACCCCCGCCGGTACAGCAAGGCGATCGGTTACTAGCCGACCGCGGGCCCTGACCTGCAGGGGGCCGGGGACAACGGGCGAGCGAGGTGTCCCCGGCCTGTGCAGGTGCGTCGTGCGGTCAGACCTGGCGCCGAATCGTCAGTGGCGCATCGAGCGTCAGGGTCATGGCCGACCCTTCCGCCAGGATCGCATCCGAGTCCGCCGACCCCAGAACGATCGCTGTTCCGGCCGCGGCACCGATAGCTCCACCAACGATCGTGCCTGTTTTGTTGCCGCCGATCACCCGACCCAAGACCGCACCGGCGGCCGCTCCGATACCGATCTTGCCGACCTTCTCGGCCGTGCCGTCGCGGCTCTTCATCGTCGGATTGGCCTCGGCGACCGACAGGGACACGGGGTACGAGTCTCCGTCGACGGTGACCTCGTCAAACGCCACCTTCAGCACGGCAGCCTCGCCGGACCCTCCCGACTTCTGAACCGCCGTGACATGGCCGCGAATCCTGGCACCGGCGGGGATCGCAACACGGTTCCCGACCACGACCGCGGATGACAGCGTCGTCGTGAACAGGTCGCCGACCTGGCTGGTCTTCGTGCTCAACTCCTGGTCAAGCGCGACGTACACGCTGGTCCCGCCCGCGATCGTCAGGTCTTCGTACTGCGGTCCCGGATCCGCGGGCTCCGGCTGCGGCTGCGGCTGCGGCCGGGGCCGCGGCCGAGGTTGAGCGGGCTGCTGGGTCTGCGGCTGCTGGACCTCGGGCGCGGGCTGTTCGGGCTCCGCCCCCGGCTGCGCGGTGTCCTCCAGTTCAGCCAGCGAATCCGCCGCCATCGCCAGATCCATTTCGCGATCGAGTTCTGCCTGTTCGCTCGTGCCCTCTCCGCAACCAGACACCATGGCGATCACGGCGATCGTCGCGAAAACGGACAAGGTTTTCCGGATTGTCATCATCTGCTTGTCTCTCGGGTAGAGTTGTGACGCCGCCAGATCCCAGGTGTACGTCCCCGAATTCGAGGCTGGTCTCGCGCCGGCGCCTTCCCACCTATTATAACCCTGCATGTCCAGCCAACAGAAGAGTGCAACGATCGTGCCGAATCGGGTTCGGGTTCCGGGTGCGGCGCGTCACGCCCGGGGAGTGCTGCCCGTTTGAATCAGCTCCGCAGCCTCTTGCCGTATTTCAGACCATATGTTCGTGGGGTGGTGGCGGGCCTGTTGCTCGTAATCATCAGCAACGTATTCACCATCGCTGGACCCTTTCTGCTCAAGCTGGCCGTCGACGCCCTGGCGGAGTCATCGTCCCGCGACGTCGTTACGTTGTACGCCCTGCTCATCGTCGCCGCCGCCGTCCTGTCCGGCATCACGCGTTTCGGGATGCGTCAGTTGCTGAACAGCATCAGCCGACGCATCGAGACGGACCTGCGCCGCGATCTGTTTTCCCATCTCCTCCGCCTGTCTCCCGAGTTCTATGACAGCTGGCGCACGGGCGATCTGATGAGCCGTGCGACCAACGACGTGCTGGCGGTCCGGCAGGTCGCGGGTCCGGCCATCATGTATCTCGTGAATACGGCAGCCGTTTCCCTGTTCGCGGTGGCGTTGATGATCTGGATCAGTCCGACGCTCACCGGCATCGCGATGATTCCCATGATCCTCATGCCGATAGCTGTCGTGTGGTTCGGAAAACGGATCCACACTCGGTTCGAGCGGATCCAGGAACAGTTCTCGGAGCTCAGCAACTTCGCTCAGGAGAACCTGGCCGGCATACGGATCGTCAAGGCATATGCGCGCGAGGAAGACCAGGCCGATCGGTTCGGAACCCGCAGTGTCCAGTACATGGAACGGAATCTCGACCTGGCCAGGATCTGGGGTGCTTTTTTCCCGGCGCTTCGGTTTCTCGGCGGCCTCGGGGCCGTGATCGTGCTATGGCTCGGCGGCACCGAAGTGATGGCCGGCCGAATCACCATCGGGGATTTCGTCGCGTTCGGTTTCTACCTCACGCTTCTCATGTGGCCGATGATCGCCGTTGGCTGGGTCACGAATCTGTTTCAGCGTGGTGCCGCCTCGATGGGACGGATCAATGCGCTGCTCGACACGGATCCCGAGATCGACGATGCCGGGGAGACGGTGGCCGGCCCCGTTCAGGGTGCCATCGAGTTTCGGAATGTCTGGTTCCGCTACCCGAAAACCGAACGCTGGGTGCTGGAGGACATCAGTTTCAGGATCGAGCCCGGGCAGACGGTGGCCATCGTCGGCGCCACGGCGAGCGGGAAGTCAACCATCGTCCGATTGATTGGCCGGCTGTATGACGTGGTGCGGGGGGAGGTTCTGATTGACGGAATCGATGTCAGACGGCGGCGTCTCGAATCGCTCCGGTCGGCGATCGCCATGGTCCCGCAAGAACCGTTTCTGTTCTCGGAGACACTGCGGGAGAATCTGGTTCTCGACCAGGGCGAAGCGGAACAGCGCCTCGAGCGGGCGATCGACGTCGCCCAGCTACGCTCCACGATCGAGGAGATTCCGGACGGGCTGGACACGCTGCTTGGTGAGCGCGGAATCAACCTGTCAGGTGGCCAAAAGCAGCGGGCGACGATGGCGCGTGCCCTGCACCGCGACAGTCCGGTGCTCATCCTCGACGACTCCCTGTCGGCGGTCGACACGGTCACGGAAGAGGCGATTCTCGAGGGGTTGCGAGACTACATGACCGGGCGAACCTCGATCATCGTCTCGCATCGTGTGTCCGCCGTGTCGGGAGCCGATAACATCCTCGTGCTCGAAGAAGGGAGAATCGTCGAGTCCGGCACGCACGTTGAATTGCTGGCACTTGGAGGGGTCTACGCACGACTGCTCGAACGACAGCTGCTCGTCGAAGAACTTCAGGCCGGTTAGGGATGCGTCGGCATCGGGCCGTCGATCAGATTCGTTCGAGAACCCAGTCCGGAGTGAATTGGGTTGCCCATGCCGCCAGGGCCGTGAACCTGCCGCTGATGAGGAGAACACCGACAAGCACGAGCAGAGCTCCGCTCGCCCGCTCGACCCACGGCAGGTAGCGCTTGAACCGGTCGAACGTGCTGAGGAACCACGATACCGCCAGAGACGATACGAGGAACGGGACGGCCAGGCCCAGGGAGTAGAACCCGAGCAGGACGAGGCCGTCAGTCATCATTTCGCGTGTGGCCGCGAACATCAGGATTCCGCCGAGAATCGGACCAATACACGGCGACCATCCCGCGCCGAACGTCACGCCGACAAGCGTGGATCCGAGGTAGCCGAGCGGCTTGTTCTTGAGGTGGATCCGCCTGTCGCGCTGCAGAAACAGCCCGGGACGCAACCCGAGCAGGTACAGCCCGAACAGGACGATCACGCCGCCGCCGATGCGCGCGATCCACAATTGATACTCGCGAAACAAACGGCCGATCAGCGTCGCCGATGCGCCAAGCATCAGGAAGATCAGGCTGAACCCCAGCACGAAAAACAGCGAGTGTGTGAACGCGGTGCGCCGGGCAGATGCGCCGCCCGACTCCAGATCCTCTATCCCGACACCGCTGACGAACGACAGGTACGACGGTACGAGCGGAAGTACACAAGGGGACAGGAAACTCAACACACCGGCGCCAAACGCTACGGCGACTCCGATTTCCAATTCGTTCACTGGCGCCCCTGCATACGTGTCGAAACCCCGGGGGTGCGGATCAGACGGCGATCGCCTGCTCCGTCGTGTCCGAATGCAACGTCTCCAGCCGCAATACGGGTTCCGGATCCGCGCCGACGACAAGACGCCACCGCTCGTTCGACCCGAAGATCGGCAGGTACAGCGGTTCGCGGCGGTCCCCCAATCGTCGTCGGAAACCGGCGACGAGATTCAAGACACGCGTCTCCGGCACCGCGCCGTAGACAGTCACCCGTGCCGTTTCTCCGTGCGCGAACTCGGCTGCGCAGACGCGGAACACCCCCTCCGCCACTCTTCGCGTGAACAGCACGAATTCCTCGGAGTCCTCGAGATCGGGCAGGGGGGGGAATACCCAGACCTCGGATATTTCCTCGGGGGGTATGCTGCCGGCCAGCTTGCGGAGACGCTCGATCGTCTCCTCCCTGACCGTATCCCGGCCATTTGTCGTGTGAGCGGCGTTGCCGTTCTGCACCGTTCCTCCTGGAGGCGAAGACACCAGTTTGATGCCGCCGATCAGGGCGGTGGACAGACGGGACGGAGGGAATGTAGGGAGGTCGAGGCGGCGCGTACAGGGGTGTCCCGCGAGGCTAGAAGTACTCCTCGAGCGCT
>JAOTWC010000088.1 GCA_029863105.1 Gemmatimonadota bacterium
GCCCTGATCACTCCGTCTCTGATCTGCCATTTCTCCAACGAGCCACCCCGCAACGGCAGATCAACGGGTTTCGGCGCCGTCAGCAACACCTGTCCGGTTCTCCCTGTCTCCAGCAGATCCAGGACCCTCGCCGCGCGTGTTTCGTCGAGTTCGGCGAATACGTCATCGAGCAGATACACGGGTTCCGTGCCCAGCCGCTCGGCAAGCGTATCGGCTTCGACCAGACGCAGCGCTATCGCCGCCGTCCGGCGTTGTCCACCCGATCCGTACGCCCGGAGGTCGCGACGTTGTGATCCTCCGTCGACAATCGCCCGGATCACGAGATCGTCCCGATGCGGCCCGACCTGCGTGACGCCACGCCGGATATCGGACGCCTCGGATTCTTCGAGTGCCCGTTGGATCCGCTGTTCCCAGGGCGTGGCGGCGGCATCCTGATCGACTCGACCCAGCCCCGGCACGTACATCAGATCCGCCGCCTGGCCGCCGGAGATCGTCGCGTGATAGCCGGCGAATTCGCCTCTCCGAGCGGCCACCCACGCGTGCCGCGCCGCCATCAGCCGAGCCCCCGGCTCGACCAGTCCTTCCCCCCACGCTCGCGCGACCTCCGGCCGTCCTTGCCTGAGCGCTTCATTGCGCTGTGCCACGACCGCGCGATACCGCTGCAGCGCCGAGACGTATCCGGGCTCTGCCAGCGAGAGCAGGATATCCAGAAACCGGCGGCGACGGGACGGTGACCCCCACACCAGTTCCGAATCGTCGAGACTGAACACGACGGCACCGAGACTGCCGAGCGCGTCCGACAGCCGCTCGGGCTCGAGTCCGTTCACCTCAACCTTCTTCCGCCGTGTCGACTTCTGCCACGCCGCGGCGAGGCGGGACTCGCGCCCATCCCGGCCGATGGACGCTTCCACCCGAAACACATCCTGATCGAAAGCCAGGATCTCCCGGTCCAGGGCTCCCCGAAACGACCGGAAGATCTCCAGGTAGTACAGCGCCTCCAGCAGATTCGATTTCCCGGACCCATTGGGTCCGATAATCATCACGCCCGCTTCCGGCAACGTCAGATCGAGGACGGGGAAGTTTCGAAACCCGCGAAGCGACACGGTCCGGAGCGTCGCGCTCCCGACCTGTTCGGACGTCGTCTCGAGGGTGTCTGCCGTGCCATGCATTCGGGGATAGAAGATAACCCGAAGTTGGACCCGAAGCAACGCACGAAACGTCTATCTGACGCGGGTTTCCGGCCCGATGGACCGGCCCCGGGAGGGCGCCGTCAGGGGGCGAGCAGCGGCTTCAAGCCGGGCCCCGACCGGGCGGCGAAAGAACGGTAGACTCCCGGTCCGTTCTCGAGTGAGACGGGAGCCGCCGAAACGAGCTCAGAGGTTGGGATGCGCAGGTCGCCGCACGCGAGCGCCTCGAAGATCCCGGGCATCAGCGACCGCACCGGACAGCGTCCGCTGCGAAACGTCAGGTTGCGGTCGTACAGGTCTGCGGGTGAGAACCCGAAGTCGTCCGTCGCCACGCCCACAGACGAAATCGTCGCACCGGGAGCAGCCAGGACCAGCGCCAGTCGGCGGGCTGGCTGGCTTCCGACTGCCTCGAGCACGGCAAACGCGCCTCGATCGTCGGGTCGGGGGAGGGCGGCGATCGCCGCGGGCGCCGCTTCCGGCGCCACGACGATGTCGGCGCCCAGCCGGGAAGCCGCTTCCCGCCGTGCCGGTACGGGATCCACGCACACGATTCGTCCGGCACCGAAGTACCGGGCCGCAACCAGGGCAGACAACCCCACGGCGCCGCAGCCGACGATCGCCACGAGCCGCCCTTCGAACTCGCCTCCTCGTGCGGCGCAGAAATAGCCCGTCGCGAAGTTGTCGCCCAGCAACACGCCGTCCTCGAATCCCAGATCTTCCGGAAGGAGCAGCAGCGTCGTGTCGGCCAGGGGAACGCGAACGAGTTCCGCTTGAGTGCCTCCGAGTCCCTCGCCGGCACCCGCCCCGGGCGGTCCCCAGCCGAACAATCGGCCGCGGTCGCATCGCGAGCTCAGTCCGGCTCGGCACGGCGGACAGACGTCACAGCTCGTGGTGAACGGGAGAAACACGCGATCTCCCGGAGAGAACCGCCCGACATCGACGCCTACTTCAACCACCTCGCCCGCCGCCTCGTGCCCCGGCACGATGCCCCACGCGACCGGCTCCCGACCATGGTACGGGTGGAGGTCCGACCCGCACACACCCGCCAGCCGGACGGACACCAGGGCGTCTGCCGGCGTTTCGACCTCGGGATCGGGCAAGTCGGGCCGGTATTCGATCGTTTCCGGCCCCGCCAGGACGAGCCCTCTCACCGGCCGACCGGTTTCACCGCTTCACAAACTCGCTCACCACCGGCACGTCACCGCCGTAGTCGTAGAATCCCTTGCCGGACTTCCTGCCATGGTAACCGGCGAGGTACATTCGCTTGAGGAGCGGCGGTGACGCAAACCGCTTCTCGCGATACTCGTCGTACATGATCTCCGTGATGAAGTACAGCGTATCCAGGCCCACGAAGTCGCCGAGCACGAACGGCCCCATCGGGTAGCCGGTACCGAGAGTCATCGCCTTGTCGATATCCTCGATCGAGCCCACGCCCTCCTCGTACGCTCGAATCGCATCGAGCATATACGGAACGAGCAGGCGGTTCACGATGAACCCGGAGTTGTCCCGACATGCGACAGGCTGCTTGCCCAATGACGAGGCAAACTCGAACACGCGGTCGAAGCTCTCGTCCGACGTGCCACCGGTTCGCACGACTTCGACCAGCTTCATCACGGGCACGGGATTGAAGAAGTGCAACCCGATGAACCGGTCGGGCCGCGCCGTGGCTGCTGCCATTTCGGTCACCGTGAGGCTCGAGGTGTTCGAGGCGAAGATCGTGTGCTCGGGGCACATCTCGTCCAAAGCCCCGAACAGCTCGTTCTTGGCCGCGATGTCCTCCACGATTGCCTCGATGACGATGTCCGCATTCGCCAGGTCCGCGAGATCTACCGTCCCACGCAGGTTGGCCAGGGTGGCATCGCGTGCGGCTTTTTCGAGTTTTCCCTTCTCAACCAGTCGATCCAGGCCCTTGTGGACCGCGGCCAGTCCCGTGTCGAGCGGCTCCTGGGCCACCTCGCGCACGACAGTTTCATATCCGGCTGCTGCGCAGACCTGGGCGATCCCCCTCCCCATCAGTCCGCACCCGACGACTCCTACTTTCGTTATATCAGCCACGTTACCCCTCTCGGTCCATGTGAATCCTGCCCGCAACTCCGGCGTTCATTCGATACTGTCCAGGAACCCGCTGATGCGCTCCAGGATCGACGTGCGCGTCGCCGGCAGACTGCGCCCCCTTTCGAGTCGATCCAGCACTCCGTGCATCACGAGTTCGACACGCTCCCGACGAGCACGAAACGTCCGGGCCGCAGCTGCCGATCCGCCGGCAAGGCCCGCCGTGACGGCGACCGGGGCCGCCAGCAGCAGAGGGAATCCGGCTGCCAGCACGAGCGCGACGGTGGCTCCTACTCCCGCGAGGCCCAGTCCAACTATCCAGCCGGTCGCGTGCTCCGCACGCTCATTCGTGAGGTCGGTCGCGAGCGAAACGAGAGACCGGCCGGGCTCGAGCTGTTGAACGGAGACCTCGACGCGCCGGGCCTTGGCGAGCTCGTAGCCGTGCCCCCCGAAGTCGAGGCTGCGCTTCAGCTGGCTTCCCAGGTCTGACGCCGGTTCCCAGACTGAGAGGCCCGGACGGTCCCGCATGGGGCGCAGGCTCTCCGCGGACCGCAGATAGTGGTCGATCTTATCCTGGACCGCCGAGGCTTCTCCCGGGACGACTCTGCTCGCCTGCACGTGGCCTTTTCCCCACAGGCGAAGAGGGAGCGCCCGGTCCTCGCGTGCCGACGGAATGAGCTGCTCCGCCCGCAGTTCGAGCAGCGCACGGTTTACATGCTGCTCCTCGAGGCCGACCTCCAGTCCGATGCGCATCACCTCGGCATCATCCAGCCTGTCGGGCAGGCTCTCCCTGGCCGTCTGCAGCTCGGCAGCCCGTTGAATGACCCGTTCCAATTGGGCCGAGGACAGGAGATCCCCAGGTGGGGTCTCGATTGGCCGGTCGTCGGAAGTCACGCGGCCTTCGCCTTACTCCGGGTCACCGTCATTCACTTTCCGCTTCACGGGAACCCCTTCCGCCTGGCTTTCCAGCAGGCCGAGGCCGGACAGCGTACCGGTTACGGCTGCAGTGAGACCCGTCGCATCCAGGGCGGACTGCCGCGCACGGGCTTCGAGCTCCTGCAAGGTCTCCGCTTCCTCGACCGGTTCCGTCGGTTCCGCCGACGCCGGGCGCCGGAAGTTGGACAGAAGGTCGATGGGTATCGGAAACAGGGTCGTCGAGTTGTTCTCCGCCGCGATCTCAGTCACCGTCTGAAGGAAACGGAGCTGCAGGGAGGCGGGGTGAGTGCTGAGCAGACGCGCCGCATCCTTGAGACGCGCGGCGGCCTGCAGCTCGCCCTCCGCGTGGATCACCTTGGCCCGCCGTTCACGTTCGGCTTCCGCCTGCCGGGCCATCGCACGCTTCATTTCCTGCGGCAGATCGATGTCCTTGACCTCGACGCTGACGACATCGATGCCCCAGGCATCGGTACCCTCATCGATGATACGCTGCAGGATATGGTTGAACTTCTCCCGCTCGGCGAGAAGCTCGTCCAGTTCCGCCTGCCCGATCACCGACCGCAGCGTCGTCTGGGCAAGCTGCGAGGTGGCGAACAGGTAGTCTTCGATGGCCAGGATCGCCCTCGACGGATCGTGGACGCGGAAATACAACACCGCGTTCACCTTCACCGAGACGTTGTCCCGGGTGATCACGTCCTGGGGCGGAATATCCATCGCGATGATCCGCAACCCCACCCGGACCATCCGTTCGACGCCGAACGGGACCAGGAATACGAGCCCGGGACCCCGAACCGGGCGAACGCGTCCGAGCCTGAACACCACGGCCCGGTCGTATTCGCGCAGGATTCGCAAGCTCGTGGCCAGCGCTATCGTGCCGCCGGCTGCCAGGAAGGCCAGAATCACGTCCATGTATCCCTCCAGTGCGGGTTCGACCCGCGCTTGGCTGCTTAGCCGTCTACCTCGACGATCAGCGCGATCCCCTGGCCGCCGCCGATGCAGGCGGAGCCGAGTCCCACGCCGCCCCCGCGGCGCTTCAGCTCATGAAGAAGGTGCGTCGTGATGCGCGCCCCGGTGGCTCCCAGCGGATGCGTCAGCGCGATGGCACCCCCATCGACGTTCACCTTGTCACGATCCAGTCCCAGTTCCTTCTCGACTGCGCAGTACTGCGGCGAGAACGCCTCGTTGACCTCGACCAGGTCGATGTCATCCAGCGTCATGCCCGCGCGTTGCATCGCCGCCCGGGCGGCGGGTGCCGGACCGATGCCCATGATCCGGGGCGGCACTCCGGCAATGGCCCACGATACCAGGCGGCCGATCGGATCCATGCCGTGCGCGGCGGCGAATTCCGCGCCACTGACCACGAGGGCGGCGGCTCCGTCTCCAATGCCGCTCGCGTTGCCGGCCGTGACCAGACCGTCGGCCTTGAAGTAGGGCTTGAGACCCGCCAGGGCTTCGAGCGTCGTCTCCGGACGCATGTGCTCGTCCCGTTCGAACGGGACTTCCTTGCCCCGCTTGTTCATCATCACCGGGACGACCTCGGCGTCGAATCGTCCCTCGTCCCAGGCCTGGCTCGCCAGCTGCTGACTCCGCACGGCATAGGCATCCACGTCCGCTCTCGTCAGCGCGTACTCATCGGCGAGATTCTCCGCGGTCTGGGCCATCGAGAAGCCGCAGTAGGTATCGGTCAGTGACTCCCACAGCGTGTCCTCGAACACCGTGGCGGGCCCGAGGCGGAGGCCCCAGCGCGCGCCGCGTACCACGTGTGGAGCCTGGCTCATCGACTCCGTCCCACCCGTCAGGCAGACGCGTGACCCGCCGAGCAGAATATCCTCTGCGGCGGAGATCACGGCCTGGAATCCGCTCCCGCAGAGCCGGTTGAGCGTTAGAGCCGGCGACGTTTCGGGAAGTCCCGATTGCAGACCGACGTGCCGGGCCAGGTACACGGCGTCGGCGCTTGTCTGGATCACGTTGCCGAAATACGTGTGCCCGAACTCTTCCGGAGGCACGCCGGAGCGCTCCACGGCCGCCGCTCCCGCATGAGATCCGAGCTGGGTCGCCGTATGATCCTTGAGACTTCCGCCAAACGTACCGAACGGCGTTCGGACGGCGGACAGAAAGACGATATCCG
>JAOTWC010000089.1 GCA_029863105.1 Gemmatimonadota bacterium
ATTCGGTACGACGTCCGAAGGCGACGTGCTGCTGATCGATGAGGCGCTGACACCGGATTCCTCGCGATTCTGGCCCGCCGATGGATACGAACCTGGCCGAACGCCACCGTCACTCGATAAGCAGCCTGTCAGAGACTATCTGGAGACGCTCGTCACGAGCGGTACCTGGGATCGGCAGCCGCCTGCGCCAGACCTCCCGGTCGATGTCGTCGAAGCCACCACGCGGCGCTACCGAGAGGCATATGCGAGGATCACGGGCAACGAGCTGCCGGAATTCACAAGACACACCATGGGAGGCTGAGATTCACTACGCGGTTCAAGTGCGGATTACGCCTAGACCGGGCATCCTGGATCCGGAGGGCGAGACGATCGGGCGGGCGCTCGGAACGCTTGGATACCAGGGCGTGGAGAGTGTGCGCGCCGGACGCCTGATCAGCATGCGCATCGAGGCGGATGACGAGGCTTCGGCACGCGATTCGGTCGAGGGGATGTGCCAGCAGTTGATCGCCAATCCGATCATCGAAGACTACTCCATCCTGATCGAAGACGCGGAATGATGCGCGTCGGCATCGTCCGATTCCCGGGTTCCAACTGCGACGCCGACTGTGCCCGGGCCGTGCGTGAGGGCCTCGGCCAGGAGGCCCTGTTCCTGTGGCACAAGACGCACTCGCTGGAAGGTGCGGACGTGGTGCTGCTGCCAGGCGGGTTCTCATATGGTGACCATCTCCGAGCGGGAGCCATCGCGAGATTCAGCCCCATCATGCAGGAGGTCGTCGATTTCGCCCGGGCTGGCGGGCCGGTGATCGGAATCTGCAACGGGTTCCAGATTCTGTGCGAGGCACATCTTCTGCCGGGTGCGCTGATCCGCAACCGGGGGATTCGGTTTCGCCACCGCGACGTACACCTGAGAGTCGAGCGGACGGACACCGTGTTCACTCGCGCCTGTTGCGGCGGGCAGGTGTTGCGGATGCCAATCGCGCACGGTGAGGGCCAGTTTGTCGCGGACGTGGAGACCCTGGCTGAGCTGGAAGCCGATGGGCGCGTGGTCTTCCGGTACGTCGACGAGTCCGGCTGCGCAGCAGCGTCGGCGAACCCGAATGGATCGCAGAACGACATTGCCGGAATCTGCAACGGGGCTGGCAATGTCGTGGGCCTCATGCCCCACCCCGAGCGCGCCGTGTCCGACCTGCTGGGCTGTAAGGACGGGCTGCCGCTGTTCCGGTCCCTGTTGGCTGCGGTGCCGGAAGCCGTGGCCTCATGACTACGGTCACGCAGAGCCCCGCTGACCACACCAGGACCCGGATTACACCGGCCGTCGTTGCCGAGCACGGTCTTTCCGTGTCGGAGTTCGATCAGATCGTGGGCATACTTGGACGCGAGCCGACGATCGAGGAGCTTGGCATCTTTTCGGCCATGTGGTCCGAGCACTGCGGATACAAGAACTCGCGTCCGCTTCTCAAGACGTTGCCTGTCGAGGGACCGCGTCTCGTCCAGGGACCTGGAGAGAATGCGGGAGTGATCGACGCGGGTGACGGATGGGGCGTGGCCTTCAAGGTCGAGTCCCACAACCACCCGTCGGCGGTCGAACCCTACCAGGGCGCCGCAACGGGCGTCGGCGGAATTCTCCGCGACGTGTTCACGATGGGGGCCCGGCCGGTGGCCGTGCTGGACAGCCTCCGGTTCGGCTCGCTGGATTCGCCGCGATCGCGCTTCTTGATGGACGGCGTCGTGCGGGGAATCGGCGATTACGGAAACTGCGTCGGCGTGCCCACTGTCGGTGGCGAGACGGTCTTCGATCCGGTCTACGAGAAGAACCCACTGGTCAACGCCATGTGCATCGGAGTCCTTCGGCTCGACCGGCTGGTCCGCGGACGCGCCGACGGCGTGGGGAATCCCGTGATGGCGGTAGGTGCACGGACCGGGCGCGACGGCATACACGGTGCGACGTTCGCGTCAGCCGATCTCGACGAAGGAAGCGACCGCCGACCGCAGGTGCAGGTCGGCGACCCGTTCACCGAAAAACTGTTGCTCGAGGCGACGCTCGAGCTGATCGACCGGGACCTGCTCGTCGGCATCCAGGACATGGGAGCCGCCGGTCTGACATCCAGCGCGGCCGAAATGGCGGCGCGCTCGGGCTCGGGGATCGATATCGACGTGGATCGCTTGCCGGTCCGCGAGAGCGGAATGACAGCCTACGAGATGCTGCTGTCGGAGTCGCAGGAGCGCATGCTGCTCGTAGCCCGGCCGGAACGGGTCGACGAGGTCACCGCGGTACTCGGGCGGTGGGAGCTTCAGGCCGCGGTCATCGGGCACGTGACGGACGATGGTCTGTTTCGCGTACGCCGCGGCGCCGAGGTGGTCGCGGAGATCCCGGTGGAGCCGCTGGTGGACTCGTGTCCCACGTATGTGCGCGATGGCGTCGAGGACCCGGCGATTGCCGAGTTGCGCACCCACGATTTGTCTGCCCTGGCGCATTTGGAAACCGACGACGAAGCCACGGAGGTTCTCCTCGCGCTGCTGGACTCCCCGTCGATCGCTTCGCGGGCATGGATCTACGAGCAATACGACGCGAGTGTGCAGACGAACACGGCCGCCGGCCCCGGTTCGGATGCGGCTGTTCTCCGGCTCGGAGACACGGAGCGCGGCATCGCCGCCGCAATCGATGGCAACGGCCGTTACGTCTATCTTGCGCCGCGGACCGGCGCCCGCATCGCGGTGTGTGAAGCGGCACGCAATGTGGCCTGCTCGGGCGCTCGCCCGGTAGCGATCACGAATTGCCTCAACTTCGGCAATCCGCTGGGAGCCGCCGTCTACTACCAGTTGAGCGAGGCCGTGGCAGGCATTGGAGAGGCCTGCCGGGCCCTCGGGACTCCCGTGTCCGGTGGAAACGTCTCGTTGTACAACGAGACACCGTCCGGACCGATATACCCGACACCGGTCATCGGCATGGTCGGCGTCATCGAGTCGATCGATCAGCGAGTTCCGTCCGCGTTCCGCGGGCAGGATGACGTCATCCTGCTGGTGGGCGAGACGCGCGAGGAAATCGGCGGGTCAGAGTATCTGGCGGTAATCCACGATCGGGTCGCGGGAACGCCCCCGGCCATCGACCTGGACGAGGCCGCTCGCCTGGTCGAATTTCTCGTCGCCGGCGCCGCCGCCAACCTGTTTCGCAGCGCCCACGATTGTTCGGACGGCGGGATGGCCATCGCCCTGGCCGAGGCCGCGATCGGTGCCGACGGCGGAGCCCGATCCATCGCTGTCGAGCTGGAGTTGAGGTGTTCCCCCGCAGCCGCCTTGTTCGGCGAATCGCAGAATCGCGTGCTGTTATCCGCCGACCCGGCGCGCGTCGACGCCATCGGCGATTTGTGTGTGGCTCATGGCCTGACCTGGCAGCGCATCGGGACTGTGGGTCCCGTCGGGGGAAACTGGCGGTGTTCGATCGGTGAGCGGACAATCGATCTGCCCGTCGACGACCTGCGCCGTGTATTCGAACGCGCCCTTCCCCGCCGGATGGAAGACATGGCGGGGCTGAACGCATGAACTGGCGTCTGCCGACCTGGCGGGATGACGACCGTGTTCGCGACGAATGCGGGATCGTGGCGATCAGCGGCACCGCGCGGGCTTCGCAGCTCGCCTTCCTGGGCCTGTACGCACTGCAGCACCGGGGCCAGGAGAGCTGTGGCGTTGTTTCGATCGACGAGTCCGGCGGCGCACACTCCCACAAGGCGATGGGCCTGGTTGCCGACGCGTTCGACGACGCGACACTGGCTCGTCTGGCGGGTTCGATGGCGCTCGGTCACTGCCGCTACTCGACCGCCGGTACGTCGAGCCTGGGCAATGCGCAGCCCGTGGTGGTCAACTACCGCCACGGCAACATGACGCTGGCGCACAACGGCACGCTGACCAACGCGCTCGAACTCCGCGACCGGCTTACCAAACAGGGTGCCATCTTCCAGACGGATAGCGATTCGGAGGCGGTGATCCATCTGATCGCCCGGTCGCGGCGTGATTCGCCCGACGAGCAGCTGAATGAGGCCCTGTCACAGCTTGCGGGTGCCTTCTCCATCGTGATGAGCATCGGGGAGACGGTCTACGCGCTGCGCGATGCGCGCGGCTTTCGGCCACTCGTTCTCGGACGCATCGAAGACGCGGCGGTCGTGGCATCGGAGACGTGCGCTCTCGATATCATGGGTGCGGACTACGTGCGCGACATTCAGCCGGGAGAGGTGCTGAAGATCCGGGACGGGATCGTCACCAGTTTGCCCCCGCTGGCGCCCCAACCGCACTCCCCGTGTCTGTTCGAGCTCGTGTACTTCGCGCGGCCGGATTCGCGCATCGGTGGCTGTAGCGTCGATGCCGCCCGGCGCTCGTTTGGAAGGCAGCTGGCGCGGGAACAGCCGGTCGAGGCCGACTGCGTATTCGCCGTTCCCGACTCGTCCAACTCAGCCGCCCTGGGCTACGCAGAGGAATCCGGCATTCCCTACGAGCTCGCCTTGATCAGGAATCACTACGTGGGCCGTACATTCATTCATCCCACGCAGACGGCGCGCGACTTCAAGGTGCGGGTCAAATACAACCCGGTGCGCGAATTGATCGATGGACGGCGGGTGATCGTCGTTGACGATTCCCTCGTGCGTGGAACTACGAGCCGGGGTCTCGTGGCACTGCTTCGCGAGCACGGCGCGCGGGAGATCCACTTTCGGATCGCTTCACCGCCGATCATCTCGCCGTGCTACTACGGGATCGACATGCCAACGAGGGAGGAACTCATCGGCTCCAGCCACTCTGTCGAACAGATAGGCGAGCATCTGGGCGTCGACACGCTTGGCTATCTGTCGCTGGGCGGCATGGAACGAGTGGTCAGGGAGTTCGGTCCGTTCTGCAACGCATGCTGGACGGGAGATTATCCTGCGCCGCTGTTTGATCTTGAATCGGCGCAGACCACCGCAAGGCTGAGCGGCTGATTCATGTTCGTCTACCTGTTCGGACGGGGACATGCCGATGGGTCGGCGGATCACAAGCTGTTGCTGGGAGGCAAGGGGGCCAACCTGGCGGAAATGACGAATCTGGGCATCCCTGTCCCCCCCGGATTCACGCTCACGACGGAAGTCTGCCGGCAGCACCTGATGAGCCACGCCTTCCCGGAGGGCCTCGAGAGTGAAGTAGCCCAGGCGATGGAGCGACTCGAGGAGTTCACGGGTAAGAAGTTCGGGGGTCGTGAGGACCCGCTGCTCCTGTCGGTTCGTTCGGGCGCGGCGATTTCGATGCCCGGTATGATGGACACGGTTCTCAACCTGGGCCTCAACGACGACACCGTTCGTGGGCTGGCCCAGGCCTCCGGAGATGAGCGGTTCGCCTGGGACTCGTACCGACGCTTCCTCCAGATGTACTCGGAAGTCGTGCTCGGTGTCGACCACCAGCTGTTCGAATCGCGCCTTGCGCGACTGAGGGTCGACGCCGGTGTCCAGGATGACGGCGACCTCGGGCCCGACGAATTGCGGGCCCTCGTGGCGGACTTTCGCGCTGTGGTTGAGGAACACGCCACGAGACCGTTTCCGCATGAGCCCCGCGACCAGCTGTGGGGAGCGATCGAGGCGGTATTCCAGAGCTGGCGCACCCCACGGGCAATGGCCTACCGCAAAGCGAACGGGATCCCCCACGACCTCGGAACCGCCGTAAACGTGCAGGCCATGGTGTACGGAAACCGGGGATCGTCGAGCGGCACGGGCGTCGCGTTCACGCGGAACCCGTCCACCGGTGAGCGGCTGATGTTCGGCGAGTTCCTGGTGAACGCCCAGGGCGAGGACGTCGTGGCCGGAATCCGTGACCCGATCCCGATCGAGCAGATGGGTGAGCGACTCGGCCGATCCTATGATCAACTGGTCGAAACGGCGCAGCGGCTGGAGGCACACTACAAGAACATGCAGGACCTCGAGTTCACCGTTGAGGACGGTACTCTCTACCTCCTGCAGACCCGTGACGGAAAGCGGACGGCCCGAGCTGCGGTGCGGATTGCGGTGGAGATGGTCGAAGAGGGCCTGATCGGCCGACGCGAGGCGCTGTTGCGAGTCGATCCCGACCGGATCGAAGAGGTGCTCCATTCGACGGTGGACCCCGACGCCGTGTTCACCCCCCTCGCGGTGGGCAATCCCGCGTCCCCCGGGGCAGCTTCGGGTCGAGTGGTGTTCACGGCGGCCGAGGCCGTCGAGCAGGCGGGGGCCGGGGAGGACGTAATC
>JAOTWC010000090.1 GCA_029863105.1 Gemmatimonadota bacterium
CACCCATAGACGGCTGAGTACCGCCACCGCGCCCGCCAGGCCCGCGCCCCCCACTACGCTCGCCAGCAGTACGGTGATGATCAGTTCGCGGGCTCCCAGGCCGGCCGGGGCGATGAAGAACAGGTAGCCGACCAGGAAGGACAGTGCGTTGATGCCGGCGAGCACCGGGATCGCTTCGTAGGGCACCCCGACGACGGCATCGAGGAACAGGTAGAAGGCCACGCCGTACAGGCCCCAGTACACGAGCGCGGCGCTCACGACGACGATGCCGTCGGCCCAGCTGCCTTCCCACACGAGCACCTCTCGGTGGACAGCGCGAGGCACCAGGCGCAGGGCACCGTTGATCACCGCCGGATGACATAACCCGAGTGCGGCGGCGCCCGAGACGGCAAGCGTCATCCACGCGGGCACGTCAATGCCGAGCACGGACAGGGGAAGCGTCGCCGCGGACATCACGCCTGCCGACAGCAGCCCGAACCCCATGTAGACGACGAGCGACGTGAGGACGACGACCGGTGCCAGGCCGGCCCGCTTTGCCAGAGCCGCCGCCGCGACGAATTGCCAGATCTTGCCGGGCGTGTAGCGGCCGATGCTGGACAGGAACCAGATGCGAGCGAGGACGCTCCAGCCGGCCTGGCCCGTCACGAAGCGGATGAGCACCCGCCGCCAAACCGCGACGGCGAAGCTCAGCACCGCCACCAGGGCGAGCGTGCTCAGCACGAGGCGCATCCAGTCGATTGACCATCGATGCGCCTGTACCTGTTCCCAGTTGCTGGCGACGGTCGCCCCCACGAAACCCAGGGTGACAAGCACGAAGCCTGCAGTCGCCAGACGCCTGGCGAGCGAGGGGTTCGGCCCCTGCTCCGCGCTCACGCCGCCGCCTCGCGCGGCCGTCGCACGGCCCGCCAGGCAATCCACCCGCCGTACACGGCCAGGACAACCAGACAGATCAGGTACACCGTCAAGCCCGTGTAGAGTGCCGTTGGCCGGAACTCGGTCTTCACCGTGTGCGGTCCCGCGCCGACGACGACCCCCTGAAACGTGTGGTTCACCCGGACCACGGGCGTCTGCACTCCGTCCACCGTCGCCTCCCAGCCGGGATACCAGTTTTCCGCGATCACCAGCAGTGCGGGCCGGTCGGCCGTCGTCTCCACCACCAGCCGATCATCTCCGTACCCGGCGATGCGGGCCTCGCCCGCCACGGGCCCGCCGGCCAGGGGCTGTCCGAGAGGTTCGGCGAGAAAGGCGGTTCGGGCCGGATCCCAGTCCGCCTCGAGCATCCTTGCCAGCGCTTCGCCGGGTTCCGCCGCGACCTCTACCTCGGGAACCAGCCAGGCCCGGGGCATCGCCGCGGAGTTCTCGTAGATCGCCGCGCTCGGTCCTCCGTGAACGAGCCGCCAACCCGGAATCGGGAGCTGCGCCATCGCCACGATGTACCGGATGTTCCCGGCCCCGATGTACCTGGTCGGCGTCCCGTCCTCGACCGCGCGCTGGATACTCGCGGTGAAGTTGTGGTAGTCCGTGTATACCTGCTCTCCGGCCCCCAGGTACTCGTTGTAGCGCTGGAGCTGGTTGCCATGTTCGCCTGACGCCTGCTCGATGCCGAATCGCATCGGGTAATTGCCGTGACCGCGATAGGCGCCACCCAGTTGCGGGAAGTTCATCACCCACACACGGAATGGGCCCTCCCGGGCCCGCAGAAAGGTCGTCACGTCGTCGGATCGGAACAGGACCGCTTCTGGCTCCGTCGTTTCGAAGAACTGCCGGTCGATCGTCCACAGATCGGCGACCGTGATCACCGCGAGAGCCGAAGCGGCGATACCCGTCGCGAGGCGACCCGCCAGCCACGCCCACAATGTCACCGTCATGAGTGCGGCCACCGCGGCGAAGCGGAACCAGCCGGCGGACGCCCCGTCGGCCGCCGAGGCGGCGTTGCCGAACGTCAATCCACCGACGACCGCGAGCCCTGCCACGGCAGCGAGCACGGCCAGAGCCACGGCAAACGACGGGTCGCCATCGCCTCCGGTCCGGTAGCCGCGGACCGCGCGACGCTGTGCCCGGAGCGCAGCCAGGCGCTCCAGGGTGATCGCAGCCATCGCCGTCAGGGCGATCGGCACCAGAATGAACCCCATGTCGGGGGTACGGAATCCCCGAGTTCCCGGCAGCAGCTCGTAGTAGAGCCGATACACCGGCGTGTTGCCCCCGAACGCGATGGACAGGGCGAACAGTCCGAGCCCGGCGAAGAACAGCCAGTAGGCGTTTCGGCGCGAGTACAGGAGGCCCAGCACGAGCAGGAGCAGCGCGAATGCGCCCACATACTCCGTGTGGAGCTTGAAGGAGTTCTCACCGCCCAGGTCGCCCGAGATCTGGAACTTCCGCTGAATCCTGTCCGTGTACGCTTCCCGGATCCCCGCCTGCTCGGGGACGGCCAATGCCAGCACGTGCTGCGGGGCCATCGAGTAGCTGACGGCGTACTCGTAGCCGCGGCCTTCACCTCCGCGGGGTGACTGATCCACGTAGTCGAGGAAGGGCAGAAAATTGACCGCATTGAGCGCGAAGGCGAAGGCGATCGCGGCGGTCCCGAACCCGACTCTCCGGATCAACTGCCCCTTCTGCCGCATCCAGCCCAGTCTGATCAGCAGGAACACGCTCCACAGAGCCCCGCCGAGCAGCACGTAGTAGGCGGTCTGGATCTGAAAGGACAGCATGGCGAATCCGATCGTCGCGCTCGCACCGACGAATGGCGCGGGGCGTCCCGTCCGGATCCCGCGGTGCAGGAAGAAGAAGAACAGCGGTCCGGAGCTCAGGCCGATCATCCGCCCGTCGTGCCCCGCCAAGACCCAGGACATGAACTGCCCCGTGAACTGGAAGGACAACCCGGCGACAAGAGCGATCCAGCGCCGCGATCTGAGTTCCCGCGCCAGCAGATACGCGCCGAACCCGGCGACGGTCGTCTGGAGCACGTAGATGGCCGGGAAGATCCTCGTCGCGGGCAACAGCAGGTCCGCCAGGAAGCGGAACGGATACCAGGTCATGCCCGGATTCGCGAACCAAGGGAGCCCTCCGTACACATGCGGCAGCCACGTCGGAATCGCTCCCCGGCCAAACGTCGCCGACAGCCATTCCTGATAGAAGATCGCCGCGTGTGTGTAGTCGATCCCGTAGATCTGCCGGTCGGGAAGGAAGGCCGGCAGGAAGTAGATGACCGCCAGGGCAAAATAAATTCCGAGCGCAGCCGGAGCGCCCGGAAACGGCGCTGGGGGCCGTGCGGTCACGCTGCCGGCGGCGCCCGTCGGCCGTGCCGGCTTCTTCCGTGTGCTCCTGCTCGCCATCGTCTGCCTTCGCTCGCGGAGAGTCCTTCGGCGCGGATCAACCTGTCCGGGCGGGAAACTGCGTCCCTCGGGGGGGTGCGATCAACCGCCCGCGCTTCAAAGGCGCTCGTCGAGCAGCGTCTGGTAGATGTCGACGTGCCGGCGCACCAGGCGATCGAGGCCCCACCGTTGTTCGACGCGCCGCCGGGCCCGGGCGCCGATCTCCGGCAGGTCGGGACGCGTCAGCAGCGCCGCCACACGCTCGGCCAGATGTGCGGGGTCCGCCGGCCGGAAGTGCGTGCCCACGTCCTCGTCGATCAATTCCAGGAGTCCCCCGACGCTCGAACCTGCCACGGGACGTCCACAGGCCATCGCCTCGAGCGCCGCGATGCTCGTCGCTTCCATCAGCGACGGAAGCACGATGACCTCACCGGAGGACAGCAGACCCGGCATCTCGTGTCGCGAGCGCCATCCCAGGAAACGGACCGCATCCCCGAGATCCAACGCACGGACTTGCCGTTCGAGTGCGTCCCGGTCAGGACCGTCTCCAATGATGGCCAGCTCGACATCGAGTTCGCTTCGCAATCGCGGCATGGCGTCAATCAGATGGGTTACGCCCTTCGGCGGAAACAGACGGCACGGCGCCACGATGAGACGGCGTCCCGGCGAAGGCGTCAGCGCGGCGGCGGTCGGTCGGAACACCGATGTGTCCACGGCGTTCGTCAGCGCCTCAGCGCGAGGGTGCGGGTACAGGTCGAGCGCCATGTCGAGCAGCTGGGCGCTCGCCGTGATCAGCCAGTCGGCCGAAGCGATGATGCGGCGGAGGGCCGGCCGCCACACGCGCCTGCCTGACCGGCGTTGGAAGTGCGATGTGTGCAGCGTCAGCACGAACGGCTGGCGCCGTCGGGGAACGAGCATCGACGGGGGGGCCGACGCGAACGTCTGCGCGTGCAGGACGTCGGCGTCACGAGAAAGCCGCCTATGGCTCGGAATCGAAGCGGCCGTGTGCGCCATCCAACCCAGCGGATGCTTGCCGGGAAACCACGTACGTATGACGCGAACGCCCTGCACTGACTCCTGAGCCGCCGTGCCCGGCACCGAACGGGAGGTGAGCATCGTCACCTGGTGTCCCTCGCTCACCAGCCCCGATGTCAGGTCGAGAACATAACTCTCCAGCCCCCCGACCTCGGGCGGAAAATACATGCATTGCTGCAGAATCTTCATCGCGTCATCAGCCGTCGGAGTATGTACTGCACCGCGTAGCGTCTCCTGAGCGGACGGGGTAAAACAGGTCCGTTTTTGCGCGGATCCAGGGACGATCCTATTTTTCCCGGTCATTTCCGATGCGACACTGGCTGCCGGCCGGCAGCTGAAACTAACGGCGGTGCTCCCGAGGCGCCCCCTTCGTGGCGTACCCACGGTGCGTTCCGGAGGCCGGACGACGGAGGCTGGAGATGGTTCGTTTGGTTCCCCGTGCAGGTGGTGCGGCCCTCGTTGCGTCGTTACTGGTAGCCGGCTGCAACCCGGAGAACCCGGCGGCGCCGGACATGCGCACCGGGCAAGCCGAAGCCCCCCAGCCACAGGCCGTACAGGCCGTGCCGGACGAGTACATCGTCCTGTTCAACTCCGACGTGTCGGATCCGCCGGGACTCGCACGGCAGCTCTCTGCCGCCCACGGGTTCGAAGTACAGCAGGACTACGTCCATGCCGTGAAGGGCTTCGCAGGACGCATCCCTGCGCAGGCCCTGGACGGCCTCCGTAACAATCCGCGCATCGCGTCGATCACCCCGAATTTCACCTACACGCTGAATACGCCGCCGGCAGCGGCGGTCACCGTTCCGGTCAACGGATTGCGCGTGCGCCTCGTCGCCAACGACCTCGCGCCCGGAGATGTCGCCGCGTGGCCGAACCAGGGCTCCGAGGCCGACGCGGTCCAGGCGAATCCCGCCCAGCGGCCCGTGTATCATGCGCCATCGGCCGAGTTCGGCGGCAACGCGTCGGTCGGATTCAACGAGGGTAGCGACAACGACGAGATCCTCGAGATAGCGGGTGTGGCACCGCACGCATCGGGCACGCTGATCGCGGTGTTTCGACAGGAAGACGCAACCCGGCACAACTACGGCCTGTTCGCGACCTACGGCAGTTCCAGCAGCCGCTCGGGAATGGTCACACGCCGCTCGACGGGCAAGAAGGGGTTCGACTACTGGGACTCGACGAATGGCTGGGCCGGCGGAGCGACGGTGGTGTCGGCGAACCAGACGTATGTCGGCGTGTGGCGCATCGAAAGCGGAGTCGCCGTCGACCTCCAGCTCGACGGCGTGGCTGTGGGTTCCAAGTCTCTCGGAGCAGGGTTCCCGACCTTCGACCGCTACCTGATCGGCCTGTCGAATCCGGGAACAAACTCCCGCTTCGATGGTCGCGTCGCCGAGATCCTGTTCTACGATCGGGCGATCCTCGACTGTGAGCGCGACGACATCGTTGCCGGCCTCGGGGCGGAGTACGGCGTATCCGTGGCGGTCAGCGGGGGCGGGTGCCAGCCGCCCCAGCCGCCGGCCCCGCCGACCGCGCTCTCCGCGACGGCGACCGGCGCGACCACGATGGACCTCGGCTGGACGGACGGGTCGAACAACGAGGACGGCTTCCGGATCGAGCGACGTCTCGGCCAGGCGGGCGCGTGGTCGGAGATCGACACGACCGGACCGAACGCCACGTCGTACGGCGACAGCGGCCTGACGGCGGAGACGGAGTACTGCTACCAGGTTCGGGCGTACAACGCCGACGGAACCTCGGCCTACACGAACACCGCCTGCGCGACGACGGATACCGGACCGACGATTCCGCCGCCGGTGAGCGTGCCGGGAGCCGGCCTCCGGGTGCGCCTCGTAGCGAACGACCTGGCTCCCGGCG
>JAOTWC010000091.1 GCA_029863105.1 Gemmatimonadota bacterium
GATTCCCGAGGCCGAGCGGAAGATCCTCGCCGGCGTGGGCGCCCAGTTCGAATCCGAGATGGTCTACCACTCCCTCAAGGAAGAATGGGAAGAGCAGGGGATCATCTTCGAGTCGATCGAAGACGGCTTGAGGAAACACCCGGATCTGTTCCGCGAGTACTTTGCGACGATCGTGCCGCCGGCCGACAACAAGTTCGCGGCGTTGAATTCGGCTGTCTGGTCCGGTGGATCCTTCGTGTACATCCCGAAGGGTGTGAAGGTAGACATTCCGCTCCAGGCCTACTTCCGGGTCAATGCAGAGCAGATGGGACAGTTCGAGCGCACACTGATCATCGTGGAGGACGGAGCCGAGGCCCAGTACATCGAGGGATGTACCGCCCCGGTGTACACGACGGAGTCGTTTCACTCGGGTGTGATAGAGATCGTCGTCAAGCCGAAGGCACGGTTTCGGTACACGACCATCCAGAACTGGTCGAACAACATGTACAACCTGGTCACCCAGCGTTCGATGGTGCACGAGGACGCCAGCATGGAATGGGTGGACGGGAACCTCGGTTCGAAGCTGACGATGAAATACCCGTCGTGTTTCCTGGTGGGAGAGCGGGCCCACGGAGAGATTCTCTCCATTGCCTACGCCGGGGACGGTCAGCATCAGGACACTGGCGGCAAGGTCGTCCATGCTGCGCGGGATACGACCTCGCTCATCGTTTCGAAGTCGATCAGCAAAGGCACCGGTCGCTCGTCGTACCGAGGCCTGTGCAAAGTCTACGAGGGCGCGATCGGATCGAAGTCGAACGTGGAGTGCGACGCGCTCCTGATGAACGAAACGTCACGCACGGACACGTACCCCTATATCGAGATCGACGAAAACCAGTCGTCGATCGGCCACGAGGCATCGGTCTCGAAGGTGGGCGAAGAACAGCTGTTCTACCTGATGAGTCGCGGCATGAGCGAGGAGCAGGCGATGACGATGATCGTCCGCGGATTCATCGAACCGATCGCGAAAGAACTGCCGCTCGAGTACGCGATCGAGCTGAATCGCCTGATCGAACTGGAAATGGAAGGGAGCGTCGGCTGACGCCGCGCCCTGGTCTGACATACATGGAGGCACATTGGCGGACGGAATCATGACGCGCACCGAGACGGTCGGCGGTCCCGAACTGCTGGCCGAAAAACGACAAGCGGCCTGGGAGGAGTATCGGTCGCTGCCGATGCCGACTCGCAAGTCCGAGGAGTGGCGGTACACCGACCTCAGGAAGCTCGACCCAGAGGCATTCGAACAGCTCATAGATTCGACAGGTGGATCCGTTGGTGCCCTGGCGTCAGATGACATTCCGGGCGCCGTCCGGGATGTCCTGTCGGAATCCGCGACACGCGGCGGGACGATGATCGAGATCGACGGTGCGGTCGGCCGGCTCGAATTGGATGCCAGGGCGGCGGAGGCCGGAGTGGTGTTTGGACCGATCGCGCAGGTTGCGATGGAGCGGCCCGAACTGCTCGACCGGTTCCTGTTTTCCAGCGACGTGGCCCCAATGGAGCGAAAGCTCTGGTCATTGCATGTCGCGGCGCTCTCAGGGGGCTATGTACTGCACGTGCCGCAGAACGTCAGGATCGATGACCCGGTTCACGTTGTCCGCTGGCTGTCGAGGGCAGGAGTGATGGTGTCGACCCACTCCTTGATCATCGTGGAGCGGGGCGCCCAGGTCACGGTCATCGACGAGTTCATGTCCGCAGATCTGGATGGCGAGGCCCTGAGCCTGAACGGTGTCGAGGTGTTCGGTGGCGATGGCTCGCTGGTGAACTACCTGGCGCTGCAGCGATTCGGCGCAGGGGTCAAGCACTTCAGCATGCAGCACGCCAATACGCCTCGCGACTGCACGCTGAACAGTTTCAATGTCAGTCTCGGGGCCGACCTGGCGAGGTGCGATGTCACCAGCCACCTGCTCGGCCCGGGGTCCGACAGTGAGATGCTGGCCCTGTGGTTTGGTGGGCGCCACCAGCACTTCGATTATCACACGCTTCAGCATCACGCTGCGCCGCATGCGCGAAGCGATCTGTTGTTCAAGGGTGCTTTGACGGACAGTGCGAAGAGCGTATTTCGGGGGTTGATCCGCGTTGACAAAGGCGCTCAGCTCACAGATGCCTATCAGACCAATCGGAATCTCCTGCTGAGCGACGATAGCCAGGCGACTACACTGCCGAGCCTCGAGATCGCCGCGGACGACGTGAAGTGTTCGCACGGGGCCACCGTGGGCCAGGTTGACGCTCATCAGTTGTTCTATCTGACGAGTCGCGGACTTACTCGGGCTCAGGCCGAACGGCTGCTCGTGTTCGGTTTCTTCGGCGAGGTGCTTGCACGGATGCCCGTTGACAGCGTGCGAGAACGGATGACCGACGCGATCGAGCGTAAGATCGGAATCTGAGGCTGATGAGAGAGTTTCGGACGGTAGCGAGGCTGGAAGACGTTCCGGACGCCGGGCTGCACGCCGTTGAGCTGGACGGAATCGGCATCGTGCTCGCCAACTCGGGCGGCGAAATCCTGGCGCTGCGCGACGAGTGCTCTCACGAGGAGTTTCCTCTGTCGGACGGCGAAATCGTCAACGGACAGGTGGAGTGTATCCTGCACGGCGCCCGGTTTGACCTGCGCACCGGGGCTGCGAAGGCATTGCCGGCCGTGCGTCCGGTGAAGGCATACGAATGCCGTGTGCTGGATGGCGAGATCCAGGTTCGACTCTGAGGGTGTTGGGCAACCGATGAACACAACCCCTGCGCTGGACGTGGATCGCGTCCGCGCGGACTTTCCCATCCTGAACCGCGAGGTGCACGGCAGGCCGCTGGTCTACCTCGACAGCGCCGCCAGTTCTCAGAAGCCCACTCAGGTGATTCGGGCCATGTCGGAGTACTTCGAGCAGCATCATTCGAACGTCCATCGTGGCGCCCACGAACTGAGTGTCGAAGCCACGGACGCATACGAACACGCGCGTGCCACCCTCGCGGGCTTCATTGGCGCCCGGGAGCCAGCTGAACTCGTGTTCACCCGTGGAACGACCGAGTCGATCAATCTCGTCGCCTACGCCTGGGGTTCCGGCCTGGAGCGGGGAGATGAGATCGTTCTCACGGTCATGGAGCATCATTCGAACATCGTTCCCTGGCAGCTTCTGGCCGAACGATCCGGCGTGCGCCTCAGATTCGCGGGTCTGACAGCGGCAGGACGCCTCGATGTCGACCACCTCGCTTCGCTGATCGGCCCGTCTACAAGGCTCGTGGGCTTGACGCATGTATCGAATTCTCTGGGCATTACCAACCCGGTGGCCGAAATCGCGGGTCTCGCGCACGACGTGGGGGCCCTGTGTCTCGTCGATGGGGCCCAGGCGGTACCGCACATGCCTGTAGACGTCGGGGCCCTCGGGTGCGACTTCTACGCGTTTAGCGCGCACAAGATGTGTGGACCGACCGGAGTCGGAGCGCTGTGGGCGCGGCAGGCGATCCTGGAGGCCATGCCGCCGTTCCAGGGCGGCGGGGAAATGATCTCTGAGGTCAAATTGGAGGGATCCGTCTGGGCACCGGTGCCGCACAAGTTCGAGGCGGGCACGCCGCCCATTGCGGAGGCCGTCGGATTCGGTGTGGCAGCCGATTACATCACCGCGCTTGGCTTCGAAGCCATTTCCGCCCATGAGGCTGACCTGACGTCATACGCGCTGAATCGCCTCGCCGGGCTGGACGGGTTCGAACTGTTCGGTCCCTCGGAGGATCGACTCGGAGTACTGTCGTTCCGCTACGGGGACATCCATCCTCACGACCTCGCGACGATCCTGGATCGCCAGGGAGTGGCGATTCGCGCGGGGCACCACTGCAATCAACCCTTGATGGACTACCTCGGCGTAGACGCCACGGCGCGTGCCAGCCTCTACTTGTATACTACGCGGGGTGAAATCGACGTCCTTGTCGATGCCCTTCTCGTGGCGCGGGATTTGTTCGGAGGATTCGAGTGAGCACTGTGTGCGCCCGCAGGCCGATCCAACCTCAGATCGGGATTCAATGAACAACCGTCAGGCCGCGCACGATGGGCTGAACGACGCGGAGCTCAGCCAGCTGTATCAGGAAGTCATCCTCGACCACTACCGGCGTCCCCGCAACAAGCGTGATATCGAAGACACGACGCACACGGTCACGATGAACAATCCGTTGTGCGGTGACGTGATCGACCTGTTGCTCAGCGTTAAGGGCGGGCGAATCGCCGATATCAGCTTCAAGGGCAAGGGCTGTTCGATCAGCCTGGCGTCTGCTTCGATGATGACCGAGCGGCTCAAGGGAAAATCCGTGGACGAGGCACTCGCCCTTTCGGGAACGTTCACCGAAATGTTGCACGGAGATCCCGCCGCTGCGGAGGCGACCGAGCTCGGTGACCTGCGCGCATTGGCGGGAGTCTCGAAGTTTCCGGTTCGCGTGAAGTGTGCGCTCCTGGCCTGGAACTGCCTGCAGGAACTGGTCGGCCCCGACGCATGATCGCTCGCGTGCTCCAGGGCAGCGGTGGCACCTACCGTGTACGCGCTGGAGGACGGGAGTTGGAGTGTTCACTGCGCGGGCGTATCAAGCGCGAAGATAAGGGCTCGGTGGCGGTTGGCGACCGAGTGGAGGTCGAGGAGCTCGACGACGGGAGCTGCCGCATCACCGCCGTGCTGCCGCGGACCCGCGTGCTCACGCGGCGCGCCATGGCCCGGCGGCGGGACCAGATCATGGCGGCCAACCTCGACCAGCTGGCGATCGTGGTCGCGGTGACACGGCCAGCTCCTGATCTGCACATGCTCGATCGATTGCTGGCGGTCGCCGAACTCAACGACCTCGATCGGTTCATCGTCTGCAACAAGACGGATCTCGCTGATTCGCTTCCGGCCGAGCTCGCAGTGTACTCGGATCTCGGCTATGACGTGCTGCCGACCAGCATCCCGGCGTCCCGGGGACTCGAGGAGCTTCGTGACCGGCTTGGCGGCCGCACGACCGTGCTGGCCGGTTCATCGGGGGTCGGCAAGTCGAGCCTTCTCAACGCTCTGTTTCCGGGGCTCGACCTGCGGATCGGCGATGTGGGCGAGCGAAACGGGCGGGGCCGCCATACGACCACGTCGGCTCAACTCATACCGATCGACGACGAGACGTTCATCGCGGATACGCCGGGTATCCAGCACTTCGTGCCAACGGGTGTTGGCGTTGCCAGGCTCGGGCATGCGTTTCCGGACCTCCGGCCGTATGCCGGCAATTGCCGGTTCGCGAATTGTCGTCATCGGGCGGAACCCGATTGTGGCGTTCTCGAAGCACTGGCCGAACGGCTGATCGATCCGCGACGCTACCAGAGCTACCTGGACATCCTCGCGGATGCGGAATCGGCGGAAGACGAAGCCCGGTCCAGCGGTAATGCCTGATCGCCTGGCGAACGAGCTGCGCGAGGCGTTGCCGAGGCTGCTGGCGGATCCTGCAGCAGTTCGCGTGCCCGATGGTGTGGCTGACCGCCGCGCTGCCGTAACTCTGGTTCTGAGTCCGAACCCGCTGCACAGCCAGCGCGCGGAAGCCCTGCTTGTCGTTCGGGCGCAGGTTGCCGGCGACCCTTGGTCAGGCCAGGTGGCGTTGCCCGGCGGCCGGGTCGAGGAGGGAGATGCCGACCTGCTGGACACTGCCCGACGGGAGTTGGAGGAAGAGACGGGCGTGAACATCGCGCCTGCCGGCTACCTGGGACGACTGGACGATTTGCACCCGAGAAGTCCCCACCTTCCGTCCATCGCGGTTACTCCGTTCGTTGCCTGGCTGAGCGAACGGACCCCGGTGGCTGAAAACCGCGAACTGGCGGGCCACCTGTGGGTTCCGCTGCGGGATCTTGCCTCCCCGGTATTCCGGTCGAGTCTTCGGAGAGAGGCACCGGTTCCCAAGATGTTCGAGACTGTCGAACTCGGAGATTTCACGATCTGGGGGATGACCCTGTCGATCATCGACAATTTCCTGAACCGGATCTCCGCGGGCACACGATGAGCGCATCTTCGGGCTCGTGGGGTTCCCGGGGCGTGTTCGTCGCGATCGTGTTCGTGACGGTCTCGTTCATCGCGGTACGCGGAATGGCGCCTGCCGGAGCCGGCGTGTACTACGACGACGGCGTGTACCTGGCGCTCGCGGAGTCGCTCTCGGGCGGACACG
>JAOTWC010000092.1 GCA_029863105.1 Gemmatimonadota bacterium
CTCGGACCTACGAAGGCAGGCCGCTCAGTGATCGCGTCGGAGGCTGGCTCAAACGGGCGGAACCGTTCCGCGGCGGCCACATGGTCTGTTATCACAAGGAATGGGACTACTTCAGCCGGGCATTCGACGTCAGCTGCGAAGCGTACATCGAATCGAAGCCCGGTATCCCGCCGACGCCCAGGCACGTAGCCGACGTGATCGAGCTGATGAAACAGCGTCGAGTTCACGTTCTGTTCTCGACGAATTACTTCGATCGGAATCAGGTGCGATCCGTCGCCGAGCGGACGGCGGCCACGGCGGTGATCGTACCCGCGAGTACGTACGGCGCGCCCGACATCGAAACGTACGAGGAACTGGTCGATCTGTGGGTGGATGAGCTTGCCGCCGCTTTCCTGCGGGCAGGGGGTTAGGCCATGTCTGACTTGCTGCAGTTGATGGTTGCCCCGTTCGTCGCATCGATGGTTCTCGTGGCCATGCTGTCGTACCTGGGCGTCCACATCATAGCCCGGGGCGTGATCTTCGTGGACCTGGCCCTGGCCCAGATGGCGGCCCTGGGAGCGACTTTCGGTCTCCTGTTTCATGTGAGCTCCGACTCGCCGCTCTCGTATGCGTTCGCGCTCGGGTTCACCACACTCGGCGCCTTCGTGTTCGCAGTGACACGGGAGAGTCCGAGCGATCGCCGCGTACCCCAGGAAGCGATCATCGGAACGGTCTACATCGTCGCCACCGCGGCCGCCGTGCTGATCGCGGACAGGACCCCGGCCGGTGGGGAGGCGATCCGTGACGTGCTCGTCGGGAGCCTGCTCTGGGTCACCTGGCCCACGATCGGACGGATCGCGCTCGTCTACGCTGCGGTGGGAATTCTGCAATGGTTGCTGCGGAAGCGGTTTCTCACGATCTCGCTCGACGAATCAAATGCGGAGGCGAGTGGCTGGAACATCCGCTGGTGGGATTTTCTGTTCTATGTCCTGTTCGGCGTCGTGATCACGCTTGCCGTTCCCCTCGCCGGAATTCTGCTCGTGTTCACGCTCCTGGTGGTGCCTGCGGTCGTGGCGTTCCAGTTCACTCGATCCACGGCCAGGTTGATCGCCATCAGCTGGGGAGTGTCCGCATTGGCGGCGATCGCCGGCCTGGGTGCGTCGTTCAGGTTCGACCTGCCGACGGGACCGCTGATGGTCTGCGTGTTCGGCCTGTTTCTGCTGGTTACCTGGGTTCTGCGAAAGGCGACGTCCTCCGCACGGGGAGCGGCTTGACGCAAGTGCGAGTACACGCTGTTGAAACTATGGATAATTCGGTAGGTTAATCCGTTATGTGTTGCCGGACGCTTCTTCAGTGCCTTACTCGGAGGCCACGATGCATCGAAAATTGATCGGGCTCGGACTCGCCCTGGCGTTTGTGCTGGGACCGGCCCAACTGATGGCGCAGGGCATAACCATAGGTCTGAAGGCCGGTGTGAACATCGCCGACCTTGCCATCGACGAAGCTGGCACGTCGGTGTCTACCGATACACGCACCGTAGTGGCTCTCGGACCCTTCGTCGAGTTCGGGCTTGGCGGCATACTGTCCGTCCAGCCCGAACTGCTGTATTCGCAGAAGGGCGCGAGCTTTTCAGAGCCAGGTATCGACCTGACGTTCAAGCTGAACTACATCGAGGTGCCCGTGCTGCTCAAGGCGCGGCTCTCGCCGCCCGGCAGTCCGGTGAAGCCCAGCATCTACGCCGGTCCAGTCGTCGGATTCGAATCGAAGTGCGAGGTGGAGGGAACCGCAGACGGCATTTCCGCCAACATTGACTGTGCCGACTTCGTCGAACTTTCCGAGGGAGAAGTGGATCTCCAGACGAAGTCCGTGGACTTCAGTCTGGCCCTCGGGTTCGGTGTCGACATCCCGGCCGGTCCCGTCGTTGTCGTCGGTGATGTGCGCTACACGTTGGGCCTGACGGATGTCAATGACGTGTCCGGCGCCGGAGCACTCGACGTCAAGAACCGGGCCTGGTCCGTGTTCGCCGGGCTGGGAATACCTCTAGGTCTGTAACCAGCACGCGGTCGAGCGCCCGGTCATCACGCCGGGCGCTCGGATCCGGGCGGTTCAACCCCGGGTGAAATGGATCGGCATGACGATCCATACGCCGACCGGCACGTCCCGGATCATCGCCGGTTCGAACTTGCCTGCTCTCGCAACCTCGAGGGCCACCCGGTCGAGCTGTTCGTAGCCGCAAGAACTCTGGACGACGGCATTCGTGACGTCGCCATGTTCAGAGACGAAGAAGAACACCCCGACCTCGCCTCTGACTCCCGCCTGTCGAAGGCCTTCCGGGAAGCGTTGCCTGGCCATTTCGATCAGCTCGTCAGCGTTCAGCAACCTCGGCTCCACATCGCGCGGGATGTAGGACGGCACCTCCGAAGGCCGGGTCCCGGCCGGCGGCGGCGGGAGGCTCTCGACCGGGTTCGACTGGAAGTCGGTGCGCGCGATCGTGATGTCTTCGTCGAGCGCAGCGGCTGCCACGCGGGGCGTGGCAGGTCGGGCGATCCGTTCAGGCGGCGGGGGGACCTTCACCTCAGGCGGCAATTCGACACTCTCGATTTCGTCGGCTGTGAAATCGATGTCCGCTACGCCTATGGCGGGAAACAGGGCAAACAGGGCGTAGTGCGCCGCCGCGGCCGCCACGACGCCCACCATCATCCAGTCTGCACTGCGCGACTTGAACCTCTCGTTCGCGCTCGGGGGCCTCTCGTCATGCATCGGCGAACTCGCCGAGTTCTCGCGATCTATCATTTCAATCCCGCCTCTCAGTTACGGAAAAGCGGACTTCTATATCTACATTGTTAGACACCGCAGGCCGAGCTTTCGTTCAGATTCGGCGGGGCCTGCGGGTATGCGAGCGATTCAGAACCAGACTACACGCCGTTGTCGCCAACCTTCGAAACGGCAGCGATACCCACTGCGATGTATACGATGCGGGCGAAAGGCCCGGTAAGCGCGCTTACGAGATTGAAGCCGAACAAGCCGATGAGGCCCCAGTTCAGACCACCGGCTATGAGCAGGAAGGTGCCCAGCTTCTTCCATTTGCGACTCGTCATGTAGCCTCCCGATAGCTGTACCCTGCGCACGCGACAGCATGTGTCTCTGGAAGGTGTTACGAGGGTAACCTTGGTTGTGTTTCAGCGTCGAATGCCGGGCTGAGCTTTGCTGGCAGCGCCGCATCCCGCCATCATGAAGCGTGACCAGAGATTCCACGAAGCCGACGATCGGGTGGCGAGAATGGGTTGGATTGCCCGAACTCGGTGTTGACGCGATCGAAGTCAAGGTAGACACCGGGGCGCGATCGTCCGCGCTGCATGCCTTCGATGCCAGGAGCTTCGAAAAGAACGGCGCTGAGTTCGTTCGCTTTACGATCCATCCGGAACGCGGCGACGAGAACAGGTCGATTGAAGCCGAGTGCGAAGTGATTGCCCGTCGTTGGGTTACCTCCTCATCGGGACACCGGACGCGGCGTCCCGTCATCCGAACGACAATTGAATTGCTCGGCCGGACCTGGCCGATCGAAGTGACCCTCTCGAATCGAGACACCCTGGGGTTCCGAATGCTGTTGGGTCGCCAGGCCATCCAAAGACGCTTTCTCGTCGATGTATCGAAATCTTATCTAGGCGGTACGAACGCATGAACATCGCTATCCTGTCACGTGGGCCCAAACTCTACTCGACGAGCCGGCTGAAGGAGGCCGGTCTGAAGCGCGGACACAAGGTGCGAGTCGTCGACTACCTGCGATGTTCGATGGACATCACGTCCCATAGGCCGAAGATGTTCTACAAGGGAGAACCACTCGTTGGAATCGACGCCGTGATCCCTCGAATCGGCGCATCGCACACCTTCTACGGCACGGCAGTGGTGCGCCAGTTCGAGATGATGGGGGTCTATCCCCTGAACGAGTCACAGGCGATCTCCCGGTCTCGCGACAAACTCCGCAGTCTGCAACTGCTTTCGCGGGCAGGCGTCGGCCTCCCGGTAACGGCCTTCGCCCATTCGCCTCGCGACGTCAGCGCCATCATCGAGACCGTGAAGGGAGCTCCGCTGGTCGTGAAGCTCCTTGAGGGTACCCAGGGGATCGGGGTCGTCCTGTGTGAAACGCAGTCCGCCGCGGAATCCGTCATCGAGGCGTTCCGAGGTCTCAACGCCTACATCCTGGCACAGGAGTTCATCGCCGAGGCCGGCGGCATGGACATTCGATGCCTTGTCGTGGGAGGACGAGTGGTGGCGTCGATGAAACGACAGGGAGCCAAGGGTGAGTTCCGGTCGAACCTGCATCGCGGAGGAAACGCCGAGAAGATGAAGATTACGCCGGAGGAGCGTTCAACGGCCGTACGAGCTGCCAAGGTCATGGGCCTGAGCGTGTCCGGTGTGGACCTGCTCCGATCCAATCACGGTCCGGTCGTCATGGAAGTGAATTCATCCCCGGGCCTCGAGGGTATCGAAGGCGCGACTGGTATCGACGTTGCCGACAAGATCATTGAGCACATCGAAAAGCAGGCCAAGCCCGGGGCGACGAAGGACAAGGGCCGCGGGTGAGCAGCGCCGCGGTCGTGACGATGCACGGGATCGAGATCGAGCCCGGCCACCGTCGCAAGGTCGAGATCCCGGTCGCACGCTTTCCTACTCAAACGGAACTCTGCCTCCCCGTTGAAGTGGTCAACGGAGTGGTGGACGGACCGCGGCTCTGGTTGAGCGCTGCAATCCACGGCGACGAGCTGAATGGACTGGAGATCATCCACCAGGTGCTGAAGCAGATCGATCCCGGCACTCTCTCCGGTTGCCTGCTGGCCGTTCCTATCGTCAACGTGTTCGGATTCATCCACCAGGATCGCTACTTACCTGATCGGCGAGACCTGAACCGGTGCTTTCCAGGTTCGGCTTCGGGCTCGCTGGCCGCGCAGACCGCGCACCTGTTCATGCGAGAGGTCGTAGCCCGGTCTACACACGGGGTCGACCTCCACACCGGATCGCATCACCGCACGAACCTGCCGCAGGTGCGCGGTGACCTCGACGACCCGGAGACCCGGCGCTGCGCGGTCGCGTTCGGTGCCCCCATGATCATCCATGGCGAAGCGCCGGTGGGCTCGCTGCGGCACGCCGTCGCGAAGAAGGGGATCCCGATCATCGTCTATGAAGCTGGAGAGCCGCAGCGCTTCGATAGCGAGGCGATCTCCAGCGGAGTCGCGGGCGTGCTGCGGCTCATGGCCGCGCTTGGAATGCGCGACGGCGCAGACGATCCTGCTCCGAGCCCCAGCCTGGAAGCCCGAAAGCGCACCTGGATCCGGGCCCGCCGAAGCGGAATCCTGCGCCTCGAAGTGGGACTCGGAGACACCGTCCGCAAACGGCAGCGCATAGGCTCGATCGAGGAAGTGCTCGGTTCCGAAAGCGTGCCCGTCGTCAGTGCGCATGACGGGCTGGTCATCGGGCATACATCCAACCCTCTCGTATACAGGGGTGATGCCATAGCCCACGTGGCCCGCGATCCTCAGCCGGTCGTCCGGCCCGCGGCAGAATAGGGACCGCTCAGGCGAGCGCCTCGCCGCACCGCTTGCAGTACCGGGCATCGCCGTCGTGTCCGCCCGTCTCGCAACCCGGACAACTCCTCGCCTGTCGGGCCTGTCGCGAGGCCTCGCTGATCTCGACTGTGACGATCCCGGTCGGGACTGCGATAATCGCGTAGCCCATGATCATGATTACGGCGGCAAGTGCCTGGCCAATCGAGGTCTGGGGCGCGATATCGCCATATCCGACGGTCGTCAGCGTCACGATTGCCCAGTAAACGCTCCGCGGAATGCTCGTGAACCCGTTGGCGGCTCCCTCCACCAGGTACATCATCGATCCGAACGTCACCACGAGGGTCAGCACACTGGCCACGAATACCGTGATCTTGTGTCGGCTGGCCTTGAGAGCCTGGGTGAGGATGCTGGCTTCCGATACATAGTGAGCGAGCTTCAGGACACGGAAGACGCGCAACAGCCGAAGCGCCCGCACGGTGAGAAGCGCCTGCCCGCCAGGTATAACGAGCGTAAGGTAGGTGGGGAGGATCGCGATCAGGTCTACGACGCCGAAGAAACTGCGCGCATACCC
>JAOTWC010000093.1 GCA_029863105.1 Gemmatimonadota bacterium
AGAGATATTCGGGCGTCTTGTCTCCGACCCGGCTGCAGTCCGCCCCTTCGGCGAACTGGTCGGCGTACCACCCGGCGCCCTTCTCGTACGCGTGACGATGGTCGAAAAAATGCAACTCTTCGGCGGGCATGAACACGTCGGGATGAGCCCTCAGCTGTTCCCTGAGCCAGGTCGTCCCGGCTTTCTGGGCCCCGATGATCAAGAAATCAGGGAGACGAGACGGGTTCACGCCTTTTCACCGGAAGGCTCGGCGCGTCCAATCGACACGGCCACTCCCAGAAGCCGGTCGAACGCGATGCGCGATCGCCCCAGAACGGCGTTCCCGGCGGCCGCCATGAGGCCGGTCGCGATGTCCCGGTACAACCAGAATGGTCGACCCAGGAGTCCCGCACCGGCCCGAGGTCCTTCGATGTGGCTCAGCAGCCGACCGTAACGGACGGCCCTCGGCAACTGCCAGCGGAGCGACAGCTGTCGCCGGTTCACCCGGTGATAGACTCGACTTCGCGGTACGTAGACGGCAACCTCCCCCCGCGCTTCCAGCTCCCGGGCGATTTCCGTCTCGTCGCCCATCGTAGTTCCGCTCGTCGTCCCGGGTCCGAGGGTCGGGTCGAACCGCAGACCCTGATCGAACACCGCCCGACGCACGGCCATATTGGGCCCGAATGGTCGAAGACCGACGCTCGGACCCGGCTCATCCCCGCGATCCAGCTGCGTGTACAACGCTCCGAGATACATCGATCCTTCCAACCGTGCGGGTATCCCGTCGGGCCACAGCGGAAGCACGCGACCACCGAACAGGACATGATCGGGATAGTCCAGCGCCGCCCGCCACAGTTCAACGAGCCAATCGGGGTCGAACTCCACGTCGTCATCCGTGAATACCAGCAGGTCCCCCTCCGCGACCTCGACGGCCTGGTTGAGGGCGATCGACTTGCCCCGTTCGGCGACCCCCAGGTAGCGCACCGGCAACCCGTCCGCGACTTCGCGGCACACGGTTTCCGTTCGCGGGTCGTCGCCGTTGTCGGCCACGATGACCTCGAACTTGCCTTCCGGAAGCCGGCACCGGGCCAGACCGCGCAGCACGGCGGCCAGCAGATCCGGCCGGTTGGCCGTGGCGATGAGCAGGGACGTGTTCATGAGCGGAATTCTCGCCCTCGGGGCGCCGGCGCGACAGACGCGCAGCGGATAACTGGCGCTGTGGCTTCTCCGCCACAGCAACCCGCGTCGGCGTGCTGTCGGACAGCCACCGGACCCCGCCTCGGGATTGTGAAGGCGTCCGCAGAGTGTTCGCAACAGCCTATTCTACAGGACGTTACGCGCGGCAGAGCGCCCGCCGGTGGGCCGACACCATCATGCCGTGCTCCGGAACCGCATGTGGCACCCAAGTTGCGCCTGCCCGCGAACCATGGAGCAAGACACGCTGACGGAGCCGGTCGCCTCGGTTCCCCACGAGCCGACACCGCCGGAGCCGGCCTGCCGGTTCTGCGGAGACTCCCTGGAACACGTCGTGGTCGATCTCGGCATGTCCCCACTGTGCGAGAGCTACCTGGCCGAGCACGAGCTGGATCAGATGGAGCCGTTCTATCCGTTGCGCCTCTACGTGTGCGATGGTTGCTACCTGGTCCAGCTGCGCGAGTATGTCAGCGGACAGCAGATCTTCGAGGACTACGCCTACTTCAGTTCCTACTCCGATTCGTGGGTCGAGCATGCGCGTCGCTATGCCGAGACGATGATCGGGCGATTCGAACTCGGCGCGTCATCCTTCGTCGTGGAGCTGGCGAGCAACGACGGCTACCTGCTCCGGCACTTCGTCGAGCGCAACGTTCCGTGCCTCGGGATCGAACCCGCCCGCAACGTGGCCTCCGTGGCCGAAGCGAACGGTGTTCCGACACTCGTGGAGTTCTTCGGCCGGGCGCTTGCCGAACGGCTGGCGAATGACGGGCTGCAGGCCGACCTGATCGTCGCGAACAACGTGCTGGCGCAGGTTGCGAATCTGAACGACTTCGTGGCCGGGATCCCGATGATCCTCGCCCCGGACGGCGTCCTGACGCTGGAGTTTCCGCACCTGAGCCGCCTGGTCACCGAACACCAGTTCGACACGATTTATCACGAACACTTCTCGTACTTCTCGTGGCTGGCCGTGCAGCGGATTCTATCGGCGCACGGACTTCAGGCGTTCGACGTCGAGGAACTGTCGACACATGGCGGCTCTCTCCGCGTCCATGCGGGTCACGTCGCGGCGGGCCGATCGCCTTCGGTGGCGGCACTCGAACTGACGGAGCGGGAGCGGCGGGAGGGCGTCGAGTCGCTCGGCTACTATTCGTCGTTCGCGTGCCGGGTCGAGGAGACGAAGCGTCGACTGCTCACGTTTCTCATCGAGGCCAGAGACAGCGGGAAGGTCGTCGTCGGTTATGGCGCGCCGGGGAAGGGCAACACGCTGCTCAACTACTGCGGGATTCGTTCGGACCTTCTGTCGTTCACGGTGGACCGAAGCCCGCACAAGCAGGGGAAGTACCTGCCCGGCACTCATATCCCGATTCACGCTCCCGATCGAATCGATGAGACGCGCCCGGACTACGTGCTGATTCTCCCGTGGAACCTGCGGAACGAAATCACTGCGCAGATGGCACACGTTCGCGACTGGGGAGGGCGGTTCGTCGTACCCATCCCCAGTGTGGAGGTCCTGGAGTGATCTTCACGCCGACCGACGTCGCAGGCGCGTTTGTGATCGAACTCGAGCGTCACGGCGATGCGCGCGGATTCTTCGCTCGCACGTTCTGCCGCGAAGAATTCAACCGGCAGGGACTCGACCCCGTGGTCGTCCAGGCGAGCCTGTCGTTCACTCCGCGATCGGGTACGCTCCGTGGTCTGCATTACCAGCGCGCACCACACGAAGAGTCGAAGGTCGTCCGCTGTGTGCGGGGTCGCATCCACGATGTCGTGCTCGATCTGCGCGCGACGTCCCCGACGTACCTCCATCACGTCGGACTCGAGCTCGACGATCGGAACCGGCTCGCGATCTACGTTCCAGCCGGATGCGCGCACGGATTTCAGACTCTTACCGATGACGTGGAAATCGCCTACCAGATGTCCGCCGCGTACGCGCCGCACGCGCAGGCAGGAGTACGCTGGAACGACCCCGCGTTCGGTATAGACTGGCCCATCGCCCCGGTGGTGATGAATGAGCGCGACCGCACCTTCCTGGACTTCGTGCGATGAGCGGGGCGGGAGAGCGGATGCACTCGCTGATCCGGGAATTGTATCCCGTCTGCCGCAGCATCACGGGCGACGGTCTGCGGGCGACGTTGCATCGCATCGGACAGGAGATTCCCCTCGAGATCTCCGACGTTGTTACCGGCACGGCCGTGTACGACTGGATAATCCCCGACGAATGGAACGTGCGTGACGCCTGGGTCAAAGATCCGTCCGGCACCAAAGTGATCGACTTCCAGGCCTCGAATCTCCACCTGGTGAATTACTCGCCGCCGGTATCCACGAGAATGGACCGGGAGGAACTGCTCAAGCATCTCCACTCCCTGCCCGAGCAGCCCGACCTGATCCCGTATCGGACCAGCTATTACCGTCCCGAGTGGGGGTTCTGCCTCGCGCACCGCGACCTGGAGGCTCTGCCGCCCGGCGAGTACGAGGTACTCGTTGACTCGACGCTCGGCCCGGGCGCCCTGAGCTTCGGCGAGTGCCTCGTTCCGGGCGCCTCCGCCGATGAAGTGCTCGTGTCGGTGCACGTCTGCCATCCGTCTCTCGCCAACGACAACCTGTCCGGTATCGCGGTCGCGACGGAACTGGCGCGGACCCTGCTCACCGGGCGGCCGAACCTCACCTGGCGCTTCTTGTTCGTGCCGGCGACCGTCGGTGCGATCGCTTGGCTCGCCCTCAACCACGACCGCGTGGGCGACATGCGGGCAGGTCTCGTGCTGTCGGGCGTGGGCGATCCGGGCCGCCTCACGTACAAGCGCAGCCGGCTCGGGACCTCGCTTGTCGACCGGGCCGTCGAGCACGTGCTGAAGCATCGAGGCGCCGGCGAAGAAGTCCTGCCGTTCGCTCCGTACGGCTACGACGAGCGACAGTACTGCTCGCCCGGTTTCAACCTTCCAGTCGGCTGCCTGATGCGAACGCCTCACGGAGAGTATCCCGAGTATCACACGTCTGCGGACGATCCGTCGTTCGTCCGTGCCGAGGCGCTGCTCGACACGTACTCGGGACTGCTGGACATCGCTGAGATCCTCGAACACGACCGGGTCTACCTGAACGTTCGGCCTCACGGCGAGCCGCAGCTCGGACGCCGCGGCCTGTACCGCCAGACGGGCGGGGACGCCTGTCTTCCCGGACGTGAGCAGGCGATGCTCTGGGTCCTGAACCAATCGGACGGGTCGGTCAGCCTGCTCGACGTCGCGGCCCGCTCCGGCATGCCGTTCGCGGTCGTGCGGCAGGCCGCCGACGAGTTGGTGGCAGCGGGACTGCTGACCGAGGCGGAGGCCCTGTGCGCGTCCTGATGACGGGCCACGAGGGCTACGTCGGCACCGTGATGACGGGCGTGCTCCGGTCCGCAGGTCACGATGTGGTCGGGCTGGACTCCGGTCTGTACCGTGGCTGCGACTTCGGGCCGCCCGGCGTATCGCCCTCGACTGAGGTCAGCCGAGACATCCGAGACGTCGGTCTGGTCGATCTGGCCGGCTTCGACGCCGTCGTCCACCTCGCGGCCCTGTCGAACGATCCGCTCGGAAACCAGTCGCCCGAACTCACGTTCGACATCAATCACCGCGCCGCCGTCCGGCTTGCCGAGCTGGCGCGGGCGGCCGGCGTGCCCCGATTCCTGTTCGCCTCTTCCTGCTCGCTGTACGGCGTGGCGGGCGACGGGCTGCTGGGCGAGGACGCCGCGTTTCGCCCGATCACGCCCTATGGGGAGTCGAAAGTCCGCGTGGAACTCGAAGTGTCCCGCCTCGCGACCGACGACTTCAGTCCCACCTTCCTGCGCAACGCGACCGCGCACGGCGTGTCTCCCCGTCTGCGAGCCGACATCGTGGTGAACAACCTGGTCGGCCACGCCTGCACGACGGGGGTGATCTCCATCCTCAGCGACGGAACTCCGTGGCGCCCGATGGTGCACGTGCAGGACTTCGCCGGCGCGTTCCTCGCCGCGCTCGAGGCACCCCGTGAGCTCGTCCACAACGAGGCGTTCAACGTGGGCCGAACGACCGAGAACTACCGGGTCAGCGACCTGGCCGACATCGTCGCCGAGTGTGTTCCCGGCAGCGTCATCCGGTATGCCGCCGAGGGCGGGCCCGACCCTCGGAGCTACCGGGTGGACTGCTCGAAACTCGAAAGCACGCTGCCGGGCTACCGTCCCCGCTGGACCGTGCGGCTTGGCGTCGAGGAACTCCGGGACGCCCTGCAGCGCGAGGAACTCTCCGCGGATGAGTTGTTCGGGCCGCGCCACATCCGATTGAAGCGGATCCAAACGCTTCAAGACGAGGGGAGGCTTGGCGCCGACCTTCGGTGGGCACCGGCCGTGCTGACGACGCCGGAAGGGGGCAGCCCATGAAGGTCGTACTGTTCTGCGGCGGTCTCGGTATGCGGCTCCGCGACTACGCCGACAACGTGCCCAAGCCCATGGTGCCGATCGGCAGCCGACCGATTCTGTGGCACCTGATGAAGTACTACGCGCATTTCGGTCACCGGGATTTCATTCTCTGCCTGGGGTACAAAGGCGACGCGATCAAGCGCTATTTCCTGAACTACGAAGAGTACCTGACGAACGACTTCATCCTGGCCGAGGGGGGGCGGACCCGTGAACTCCTGGGCAGCGACATTCACGACTGGCGAATCACGTTTGTCGACACGGGTGTCAAGTCGAACATCGGGGAGCGCCTCGTAGCCGTTCGCCGCCATCTCGAAGGGGAAGCGATCTTCCTCGCCAACTACGCGGACGGACTGACGTCGCTTCCCCTGCCCGACCAGCTGGCGCACTTCGAGAGCCAGAACGCGGTGGCGAGCTTCATTTCCGTGCGTCCCAACCTCAGCTATCACTTCATCGAAACCGGCGACGACGGGATGGTGACCGGAATTCGCGACATCGCCG
>JAOTWC010000094.1 GCA_029863105.1 Gemmatimonadota bacterium
GGAACATCACCGAGACGAATGTCACGGTCGACGTCTGTTATGAAGCGCGTGGTCCGTTCCGCTGCGTAAGCATCGCTCGGTTCGTGGGCCAGATCGGCATATCACCGGGCAGCTTCAGCGACGGTGGAGATTCCGGCTCGCTGATCGTCCGGTCGAGTGACAAGAGTCCGGTAGGCCTGCTGTACGCGGGCTCGACCTCGAGGACACTGGCGAATCCAATCAGCCCGGTATTGAGCCGGTTTGGCGTGGCGATCGAAACGAACATGGCCAGTTGCGCCGGTGGGGGAACGCCGACGAACCAGCCGCCCGCGCCGGACTTCACGTTCACGACAAACCTGCTTACGGCAAGCTTCACGGACGCGAGTTCCGATTCTGACGGCGCCGTCGTTTCATGGAATTGGGATTTCGGCGACGGTCAGGGGTCGAGCGTTCAGAATCCGTCGCACACCTACGCGGCCAACGGAACCTATACGGTCACGCTCACGGCGACGGACGACGATGGGGACAGCGACTCGATCAGCAAGTCCGTGACGGTCAACGACGGGTCCGGCTACTCCCTTCAGGCCACCGGGTTCAAACTGCGAGGCCGGCACTCGGTCGATCTGACCTGGAGCGGCGCGTCCACGGCCGAGGTCGACATCACTCGCAACGGGACGTTGATCGCCACGACGGCGAACGACGGGGCGTACACGGACACGACGGACACCAGAGGCTCCGCCACCTATACCTACCAGGTGTGTGACGCCGGAACCTCCACGTGCTCGAATGAGGCCACGGTTATCTTCTGATTGGCGCTGGCGCATGGCGATCACCCTGACGATGTCGGCGGTGATCGCTGTCGCCTGCGCCGGGTCCGGAGACCCGGCGGACGGTCCGACGGTCCAGGACTCCGGTGCGGCGGGAGGCTCGATGACGATCGAGGAAGTGCTGGCTGAGCACACGGCACGGTGGATGGAGATCGACGGGGTCGAGGGAACCGGGCTGGGTCTATGCGACACCGTGCCCTGCATCAAGATTTTCGTATCGCGTCCGAGCGAGAGCTTCGCCGGCGTGCTCCCCGACACCGCGGCCGGATATCCGGTTCGCCTGGAGCCGACCGGAACGTTCGAAAAGCGGTAACTACCAGGGGACGTCAGTTCCCGAGCCGAGTTCGGTTGCCCGGTTCAGAGCCGCGGAAGCCGCCACGGCATCCTGCACGGCCACACCCACGGTCTTGAATAGAGTCGGCTGGTCGGGATCCGACGGACGAAGATCGTCGTCGATGACCAGCTCGCCAAGCTCGGCCCGTACGTGATCCGCCTCAATCAGGCCCTCGTCTCGTGCCTGGATCAAATCGCCCGCTTCCGCCCACGCGGCCGCTCGATCGTCGACGACCACCCAGGCCCTCGCGACCGTCGCTCCGCTCAGTTCGCGGGTATCCGGCGTGTAGGCGCCCACCGCGTTGATATGGGCTCCCGGCTTTACGTTCGCGTCCTCGAAAACGGGCGTCCTCGCGGTCGTCGTCGTGCAGATGATGTCGGCCTCGCGCACGGCGCCCGCCGCGGAGTCGGCCCGGACGATCTCGGCCTGGTGCGGTCCGGATCCGGCCAGCTCGTCGATCAGCAGTTCCACTTTCCCCGGGGCGGGGTCGAAGACTCTGATCGTCGTGATCGGGCGCACGGAACACATTGCTTCGATGTGGCTGCGCGCCTGAATTCCCGCGCCCAGCACGGCGAGTGTCCTGCTTTCCGGTTGGGCAAGGAGGTCGGTCGCGGCCCCGGAAGCGGCCGCCGTCCGGATCGCCGTGAGCGACGATCCTTCGAGGACGGCCAGTGGCCGCCCGGTATCCGGGTCGAGAACGATCACCGCCGCGTGAAGCGTCGGCAGTCCGACTTCCGCGTTGTCGCCGAACACCGACACGATCTTCACGGCAAGAGAACTCGACTCGCCATCGACCCGGGCCGGCATGACGAGCGTGACGCCACCGTCGTCTCTTGCAGACAGATGGGTCCTCAGCGGAACCGTGGCCTCTCCCCGCGCCAGGGAGGCAAACGCCCGTTTCATGAGCTCGATGGCGTCCGGCATCGGAAGCGCCCTGCGAACGTCGCTGGCGCTGAGAATCAGCATGGGGTTTTTCTTTTTCCTTCCGGCGCGCCACCTTGGTGGCATCTGACTGTCACGGACTGCCCGCGAGAAAGCTGACGATGAGAATTGTACGAGTGCAAGCCTACCAGGTCGATCTGCCGTTGCACGAGGGAAGCTACAACTGGTCAGGCGGCAAGTCGGTCGAGGTGTTCGACAGCACCATCGTACGGATCGAAACCGATGAAGGCGTGACCGGCCATGGCGAAGTCTGCCCCCTCGGGTCGGCGTACCTGCCGGCTTTCGCGACGGCCGCGAGGACCGGGATCGCGGAGCTCGCCCCCCAGCTCATCGGACAGGATCCCACCGCGATCCTGCCCCTGAATCGCCTGATGGAGTCTCGTCTAAAGGGCCATCCCTACGCGAAGTCCGCCATCGACATCGCGTGCTGGGACATCCTCGGCCAGGTCTCCCGTCAACCGGTTTGCACCCTGCTGGGCGGCAGATACGGGGAGGATTTTCCGCTGTACCGCGCGATTTCACAGGAAGCCCCGGACGCCATGGCCGCCAGGGTCGCGCGCTACCGGGAAGAGGGGTATCGGAAGTTCCAACTCAAGGTCGGCGCCGACCCGGAAACGGACATCGAACGGATCCGCGCTGTAGCCGCCCTGATGCAGCGCGGTGACGTGTTGATTGCCGATGCGAACACAGGGTGGCTGAAACACCAGGCGATGAGGGTCGTGAGGGCGGTTGTCGACGTTGACCTCTACATCGAACAGCCCTGCCTCACCTACGAAGAATGCCTTTCCATTCGCCAGCATACGGACCATCCGTTCGTGCTGGACGAATGCGTGGACAGCATCGCGATGTTGAATCGAGGCCACGCGGACCACGCGATGGATGTCGTGAACATCAAGATCAGCAAGTTCGGCGGGCTCACCGGAGCCAAGCTGGCGCGGGATCTCTGCGTATCCCTCGGCGTTGCCGTCACGATCGAGGACAGCTGGGGCGGAGATATTACTACGGCCGCGATCGCGCACCTCGCGCACAGCACCCCACCGGAGTTCCTGTTCACGGCCACCGACTTCAACAGCTATGTAACAGTCAGCACCGCCGAGGGCGCGCCGTTGAGAAACGGTGGACGGCTGGCCGCTTCCGAAGCCCCGGGCCTCGGTATTGAGCCGCGGATGGACGTGCTTGGGGATCCGGTGCTTGCCGTGAGCTGACGTTCAACCGGGACGGTGCACGACGCTCGCAGCCGTGGCAGCCGGCCTGAAGCGGACGCGCGCGCTACTCGGCTGAATCCCTGCGACCGCATTCCGCACGCAGCCTGCCCCGAAATCCTTGAATCAAAATCCCAGGGTGATTCGTACGTCCTTGGGTCGGTAGGGGAAGCATCCGTCTTGACGCACATGGTGTGAGGCGAAGCAGTGATCCGATACTCCGCCCTGGTTCTGGCCGGGACGCTTACCGTGATCGTCGGAATATGGCCGCGATCGGCGCAGGCGCAGGTGTCCGATGCTCAAGTCGAGCGGCTCATGCAGGAGCACTCGGTTCCCGGCCTCGCCCTGGCAGTCGTCACACCCGAGTCGACGTTCCTTTCGGGATTCGGATCAACCAGCCCTCAAGGTGGGGAACAGGTAACTCCGGATACGCCGTTTCGCCTGGCTTCGGTAGCCAAAGTCCTGGTGGCAGCCACCGTACTCACAGACGTGCGAGCGGGTGGTCTTGATCTGCACGCTGACATCTCACGGCAGGTGGACGTGCCGCTGGACGGTTCGTACACGGGTCCTGTCACGCTGCATGCCCTGATGACGCACAGCGCCGGATTCGATGAACGCCTGGTCGGCTATGCTGCGCGCGAATCGGCCGACATGCGACGACTCGGCGACTACCTCGCAGCCCGAATGCCGGCACGCGGCTGGCCGACGGGATCCCTCGTGAGCTACTCCAACCACGGCATGTCTCTAGCCGCCTATGTCACAGAGAACAGGGCGGGCCGTTCGTTTGCCGATGTAGCTCGGAGCAACGTGTTCGCGCCGCTGAGCATGAACTCGACCGGTTTTCTGACTCGAGGAGAGCAGGTCCCCGCGGGCGCGGCCGAGCCCATGTCGTGCAGGGATGGCGAGTGCCGGTCCGAGGCGCACGTTTTTTCGCACGCTTATCCCGCGGGCCTGGCATTTACCACTGCTCGCGACATGAGCCACTTCGTGGCTGCCGTATCATCCGGTGAGGATCGACCGGCCGGGTTGACGGATCTCGTGCCGACCCGGTTCACGAACGATCCGCGCCTTCCGGGAATGTCTTACGGGTTCTTCAATCAGCTCTACGGCGGACGCAGGGTGCTGGCTCACTCGGGAACTGTTCCGGGATATGCTTCTCTGCTGGTCATCGTGCCGGAAGAGCAGATCGGGTTCTTCTTCGTAACGAACGGTGGCGATTCCGCATTTGGCGCTGAGCTGCGAGACCTGTTGCTCGTTGCCCTGCTGGGTGAGGCCCAGGCGCCTACCCTGTCGCCGCGCCGAACGGAGAACCCGTCCGACCGCGCCGGGGCATACGAGCTCACCCGGTACTCGCACGACACGATTGAGCGTTTTCCGCAGGTGTTCAACAACACCATCCAGGTTGAAGCCAGCGGCGACTCACTCGTGATCTGGGGCGAGCGCTACCTGCAGATCGACGATTCGCTGTACCAGCAGGTTGGCGGCGAGAAGCTCATCGCATTCGGTGCCCGCGAAGGGAAGTCCTATCTGTTTCGGCCGAGCGATGTATACGGAGCCATGCTGCCAGCCGCTTACGAGCGAAGGAAGACCACTCCGTACTTCCTGAATGAATATGCGTCGTGGCTGTTCGGCCTCCCCATCCTCCTCTTGCTGGTGGGGTGGCCACTCTTACTGAGCCTGGGATATATACTTCGAAGGCGCCGGGGTGAAGATCGCCCGGCCTTCCACCCGATTTCCTTTATCGCCGCCAGTGGTGCCCTCTTGGCCAGCGTTCTCTTCGCCTGGTTCGGATTCGGCTTCGTCGCGCTAAGCAACCGGCTATTCCAGAGCGGTGAGCTGTTCTTCGGAATGCCCGACGCGCTGGCGTCGATGACCTGGATTCCGCCGGTGCACGCCGTGCTCACCGGACTGCTTGCGCTCGCAGTCATCGGGGCCTGGAAAGACGGCTGGTGGACCGTATCGCGCCGAATCCTCTACACGACGCTGGTCGCCATCCTCCTCCTCCAGGTTTCGTTTCACCTGTCGTGGAACTACCTGCCAGTTGCCTGGTGAATCAGGTAGTCGGATCCGACTCCCCTACGCGTACGATGAACAACCCTTCACGAACGCTGGTGAAGATCACAAGCCCATCCCCGAAGAACGGATAGTTGCTCCACGCCCCACTCTCGCTCGAGCTGAACCCCGGTCCGTTCGCGTTCATCGGCGCGCTGTCGAAGTGGGCGATTTCTTTCGGGTTGGCGCGATCGCTGATGTCGAGCACGCGCAGCCCGCTGCCGTAGTTCGATTCGTACACCCGATCACCGACGACGTACAGGTTGTGGTCCGATGAGCGAACGGGCCCGAAGTACTCGCGCACGAGGATCGGATCTTCGAGTCGCGACAGGTCCCACACCATCGTGCGAGTGAATTCGGCCAGCCCCGCCGCTTCGTCGCCCTCGTCGTTCTGGTAGAAGTACCGCTGCTCGTCGTCGAACCAGCCCTGATGGGCGTACGACACATTGGGGTAGCTGCTGCGGCCTACCGTCACCGGGTTCGACTTGTCGGTGACGTCGGCAATGTTGATTTCTTTTTCGTTGGAGCCCACACAGATCTCTCGTCCGCGGTACTCCGCATCCGGCCCCTGATACGTGATGCACTGCGCATCATGTGTGTATCCGCGGCTGTTGGCGCCGTCCCGATCATTGTAGCAACCTGCGAACACGGGATTCAGCGGCTCGCGTGCGTCGACCATATGCAGGCCGCCGCCGCACGTCTCGCCTCCGCTGTTGGCGCCGACGACGTACAGGAAACGCGAGGA